>JANXSH010001163.1 GCA_025356615.1 Planctomycetia bacterium
CGATCAACGGGCGACCCTATCGCATCACGGGCAACGTCTACTTACCCGACTTGGCCGATCCTGGACCGAACGACCGAACGCCCGCTTTCCTCCAGAACCTGTACAATCGCCCGCAATTCGCCGGGCAATTCTGGGTCGGAGTGGCTGCCTGGCCCGCGATCCTTCAGTACCGCGGCTTCGACCGTCGTCAGGCCGAACAGTTCGAACGCGAACTCGACACCCTCTACGTCGAACTCGCCGCGCTGGAAGACGCCGACCCGGCGAAGGTCCAGGCCAAGAAGGCCGAGATCGCCGAGAAGGAGAAATCCCAGCGTCACCCGATCCTCGGCGACCTAATGCGCGAGCCGGGGGCCAAGGCCATGAACGCTGTCGGGAACGCCAACGACAAGCGCCTGGAACTCGCCTGGGTCTACACGGTCATCGCGGGCGTCCTCAACATCATGGTCATCTACGACGCGGTCGCCGGGGCCGCCTACCTGTCCGGCGACTCCGAACCGGAGAAGGATCCCCTATGAACCCCCTCTTGGCACCGAAGATCTACTTCGTCGATCTGCCGCTCCTCATCGTCCTCATCAGCCTGGTCTACAGCGGCACGCGCCACGAACGCTGGCCCGCGATCCTGAGCGAAGCCTTCCGCTGGGGCTTCCGGCTGGTCGTCTTCCTGGTCGCCATCGCCGTGATCTTGTGGGTCGTCAATCGGATGTGACTGGGTCAGTTGTCAGTTGTCAGTTGTCAGTTGTCAGTTGTCAGTAAATGCGTTCAGAGGCCCGGTCTTTTCTGACAACTGACAACTGACAACTAAATTCCGACCACCCCCCCGATCACATGCCCATGCACGTCCGTCAGCCGCCGGTCGCTGCCGTTGTGGCGGAACGTCAGCTTGGTGTGGTCGATGCCGAGCAGGTGCAGGATCGTCGCGTGCAGGTCGTAGCTCCACAGGGGGCGGGGCGATCGCCAGCCCCACTCGTCGCTCGCGCCGACGGCGGTGCCGCCCTTCACCCCTGCCCCGGCGAGCCAGGCGACGCCCGCGCCGCCGTTGTGGTCCCGGCCCACCGACCCCTGGCTGAACGGCTGCCGGCCGAACTCGCTGCACCAGACGACGAGGGTGTCGTCGAGCATGCCGCGCGCCTTCAGGTCGGCGAGTAGCGCCGCGACGGGCCGGTCGATCGACCGCGCGATGGCGGGCAGTTCGGTCGGGATGTTGGAGTGATTGTCCCAGTTGCCGCTGGCCCCGCCCGCGCCGCTCCACACCTGGACGAAGCGCACGCCCCGCTCGAGAAGCCGACGGGCCGTAAGACAGTTGCGCGCGAAGGGGGCCGTCGCCGGGTCGTCGAGGCCGTAGGCATATCCCACCTTGCGCGGTTCGCGGTTCAGGTCGAGCGCTTCGGGCGCTGCCGACTGCATCCGCGCCGCCACTTCATAGGCCGCGATGCGCGCGTCGAGCCGGGTATCGCCGGGGTGACGGCCGATGTGGTCGGCGTTGAGCTTGCGCAGGAGGTCGAGGCCGTCGGCCTCCGCCGCGGGGGTGATGTACTTCGCCGACGTGGGCGGCTTGAGTGCGTGGATCGGCGTCGGGTCGTTCGGCTTGAGGACCGTCCCCTGGTGCATCGCGGGCAGGAAGCCGGGGGAGAAGTTGCCGAGGTTGTTGTAGGGCAAGCCCTTCACGTCGGGCAGGACGACGAAGCGCGGCAGGTTCTCGCTGATCGATCCAAGCCCGTAGCTGATCCAGGCACCGAGACAGGGAAAACCCGGCAGAGTGAACCCCGTGTTCATCATGTAGCTGGCGGGGCCATGAACGTTCGTCTTGGAGGCCAGTCCGAAGAGGAACGCCAGGTCATCGACGCAGGTGGCGATGCATGGGAACACGCTCGACACCCACCGCCCGCTCTTGCCATGCTGCCGAAACGGAAAAGGGCACTTCATCACCTTTCCGGGGGTCGAAGTGACGGCCTCGACCCGTTCCCCTGGGTCGAACACCTGATCGTGCCGTTTGTCCAGCATCGGCTTGTGATCGAAAGTGTCCATCTGGCTGACGCCGCCATTCATGAACAGTTGGATCACCCGGCGGGCCTTGGCCTTGTGGTGGATGCCGCCGTTCAGGTCACTTCGCGCCGCACCCTCCGCGAGCATCTGCGCCAGTGCGATACCGCCCAGGCCGCCGCCGGATCGCAACAGCATTTCGCGTCGGGTAAACATGGGGATGGTGCTCCTGGTTTTCGTTAGACGAACGATGCCGCCACCGCGTTCGACAGGTGGACCATCCGCCACGGTGCCTTCTCGTAGAGGGCGGAGGTCAGCAGGAGACAGAATCCCTGCGTTTGCGGGTCCATCCAGACCATCGTGCCCGTCGCCCCGGTGTGGCCGAAGACGTGTCGGCCTAGGAGGTCGCCCCAACTGTCGCGTGTGCCGGGGTGGTTCATCCGCCAGCCCAGTCCCCAGGGTTGCGTGCGGCGTACCGGCTCCGGCAGGTCCGGGAAGTCGTTCAGGCGGTTCGTGGTCATCATCGTCACCGACGCGGGCGCGAGCAGGCGGACGCCGGCCCATTCCCCGCCGCCGAGCATCAGTTGGCAGAGGACGGCGAAGTCCTCCGGCGAACTGAACAGGCCGCCCCACGGGGCACCGAGCTGCTGCCAGTATTCGCTGTTCCAGTCGAAGTCGGACTTGGCCTGGTAGTCGGGAACCTGCACGCGCACCAGTCGTTGTCGGCTGAACCCCTTGGCCCCGAGGCCGGTCGATTTCATCCCCAGCGGGTCGAAGATTTCCTTGCGCAGGAACTCGGCGATCGTCTTGCCCGAGAGTCGTTGGATGATGTCGGCGACGACTGCCGTCCCCATGCTCTGATAGCTGAGTTTCGTCCCAGCTGCGAACAGCGGGGCCGTGTCCTTCGCCGCGCCGTCGAGGAACGTCTTCAGCGGCGCGTGGTCCTTGCGGAGTTTCACGTTGTCCTTCAGCATGTCCGGCAGCCCGGACGTGTGGGTGAACAGGTGCCCGACGAGCGTCTCTTCCTTGCCGTGCGCCTTGAATTCAGGGACGTAGCGCGTGACGGGATCGGACAGATTCAGTTGGCCCCGCTCGACGAGCATCATCGCCCCGAGGTACACGACCGGCTTGGTGATGGAGGCCATGAGGAACATCGCGTCCTTGCGCAGGAGCCTAGCGTCCTCCTCTGGCCCTTGCCGACCGAAGAACCGGGGCGGAACGATCTTGCCCTTGCGTCCGACGAGGATCGCGCCGCCGGGAATCGGGGCGTCCGGTCCGGTCGTCCACTTCTTCATCAGATCGTAAGCGACCTCCAGACGCCGGGCGTCGATCCCGATGTCTGCCGGGTTGGCGTGGGGCAAGCGGTCCTCCGTTTTCATCGGATCAGCCGATTGTCCCGAAGGATCGGCCACCGCGACGACAGCCGCCGCGCCGGCTCCCCGGAGCAACTCGCGCCGGCTGGGGTTCCCTCGAGAGGTCATCGGCATACTCCTTCAAAGATTAGCCACAGATGAATGGAAGTGATTTTGTTACACTCTTAGTCTTGTCTGCGGCTAATCTTATTTAATGATTTCCTTCACGACCCGCCCGCTCACGTCCGTCAGGCGGAAGTCTCTTCCCGCGTGTCGGTAGGTCAACTTCTCGTGGTCGAGGCCCATCAGGTGCAGGACCGTCGCGTGCAGGTCATGCACATGGACCTTGTTCTCGACGGCGCGGAAGCCGAACTCGTCGGTCGCTCCATACGCCATGCCGCCCTTCACGCCGCCGCCGGCGAGCCAGGTCGTGAAGCCCCAGTGGTTGTGGTCCCGGCCGTTGCCGCTCTCCGAGGTCGGCGTCCGTCCGAATTCGCCGCCCCACATCACCAGCGTCTCGTCGAGGAGGCCGCGCGCCTTCAGGTCGGTCAGTAGTGCGGCGATGGGCCGGTCGATGTCCTGGCACAGGCGTTTCGTTGTCTCGTTGTGCCCGCTGTGCGTGTCCCACGGCTGACCGTCGCCGTAGTAGACCTGGACGAAGCGCACGCCGCGTTCCGACAGTCGCCGGGCCATCAGGCACCCACGCGCGAAGGATCCGTCTCCATACGCCTCGCGCACGCGGGTGGTTTCGCGTCGCACGTCGAAGGCGTCCGTCGCGCTGGTCTGCATGCGAAAGGCCGTCTCCATCGCCTCGAGTCGCGATTCCAAGCCCGCGTCCGCGCCGTTCGCGGCGACGCGCTCCTCGTTCAGTTGACGCATGAGCGCTATCTGGCGTTTCTGTGCCTCCGGGGAGACGTTGCCGTTGCGCAAGAACGGGATGAGCTTTTGCGGGTCGAGGCTCGTGTGATTGATGTAGGTGCCCTGGTGTTGACCGGGCAGGAAGGCGCTCGTCCACAGTTCGGCGAAGCGCACCGGCCGACCGGGGCAGAGGACGATGTGGGCGGGGAGGTTCGCCGTCTCGTTCCCGAGGCCGTAGGACAGCCACGCCCCCATGCTCGGCCGTAAGGGCGTCATCGAGCCGTTGTTCATCAGGAACAGCGCGGGGCCGTGGTTGGGGTTGTCGGTGTGCATCGACCGGATGACACAGAGGTCGTCGGCGCACGCGCCGATGCGCGGCACCAGGTCGCTCACCTCCAGGCCGCCCTTGCCGTAGCGCTTGTAGGCGAACGGCACGGCCATCAGGCCGCCCGTCTTGTTCTCGGTACGCAGCTCGACGGCCTTGGGCCGCTGGCCGGCGTACTTGTTGACGGCGGGCTTCGGGTCGAAGAGGTCGCCCTGGAACGGCCCGCCGTTCATGAAGAGTTGGATGACCCGCTTGGCGCGCGGCTTGTGATGAGGCGTGGCAAGGGCGTCCTGAGTCAGGAGAGACGCCAACCCGACGGATCCGAGTCCCGCCCCCAGCGCGCCGATCATTTCTCTTCGGGTGAACATCCTCTAGCACCTCACACGACTTACAGGAATCCATTACAATTTATCCGCAGATTGCACAGATTAATCAAATGAATATTCTTAATTATATGAATTTGCGCTGTCAACATGACCGATCGGCGCTGCGCATTTAATTAATCTGCGCAATCTGCGGATGGACTCTTCATTCGACGTACAAGAACTCGTTACTCCCCAACAACACCTGGGCGTATTGCCTCCACGCCTCTTGCCGGTCCGCGCCGCCTTCGGACAGATACGCCGTCCCGAGCCGAACCTCTTTCTCCGTTGCCATACGGGCGTAGAGGATCGGATACGCAGCGCGGATGCGGTCCGCATCATTCGCCGAGACCGATTGCAGGCGTTGCGCCAGTGCAGAGGACCGTAGGCGCATGAAGTCGCTGTTGAGGACGAAGAGTTGTTGCAACGGCGTCGTGGTCGGGATCCGGCCCGCGCTGTGTGTCGTCGGGTCGGGGAAGTCGTTCAGCCGAAGGAGGTCCGGCAGCTCGCGGCGCTTGATGCTGGCGTAGATCGTCCGCCGGACGTTGTCCCCTCGGTTGATGTCGAGGGGCGGCCCGCCGATCGTGTCGTCCAGCCCGCCGCTCACGGCCAAGACCGCGTCGCGCCATGCCTCGATCTCCAGTCGCCGGCGACTCGCTCGCGCGAGCCAGCGGTTGTCGGGGTCACGGCTGACTTTGGCGAGGTCGCTCGTCCGGCTCGATTGTCGATAGGCCGCCGAGAGCACGAACTCGCGGTGCAGCCACTTCAGCGACCAGCCGTTGGCGACGAATCGGGCGGCGATGTCGTCGAGTAACTGTGGGTGTGTCGGCCGGTCGCCCTGCCGCCCGAAGTCGCTCGGCGTCCTCACCAGTCCGGCCCCGAAATGATTCTGCCAGACGCGATTGACGATCACCCGCGCCGTCAGCGATCGCGCATCGGTAACGATGGCCTGGGCGAGTTCGAGCCTGCCGCTGCCCTTCTCGAACTTGCGTGAACCGTCCGAGAGGACCGACAAGAACCGCCTCGGCACGACCGGTCCGGTGCTTGCGGGGTTGCCGCGCACCTGCAAGGCCACGTCCTGCGGGGCGGACTTATACTCCAGGCGCGTGCGATAGGGGCCGTCCGTCAGGACGTGCAAACTGGACTCGACCACGCCCGTCACCATCGGCTCATTCAGGTGGGGCGTGGCGCGGAGCTTCGTCGTCTCGGCGGTGAGGGCGATGACTTGTTTCTCGACCCCCGGCCCTTTCTTCTTGCGGAGCGTGACGAGTTGTTCTTCGATGACTTTCAACCTGCCACGCGCATCACGAACCGGCTTGTCGAGTTTCTCGGGCAACAGGCTGAGGTCGGCCTGACGGATGCTGGCGAAGACGCCTGCCAGCGCGTAATAGTCGCTCGCGCTGATCGGGTCGAATTTGTGGTCGTGGCACCGGGCGCAGGCGACCGTCAACCCCAGGAATGTGCTGCCCAGCGTGTGGAGGCGCTCTTCCCACTCCTCGGCGACGACGCCCTTGATGACGTTGTGGTCGAGCTTCAATTCCTTCCAGTAGTTGGGACTCAGCCCCAGGAATCCCAGCGCGGCGCGGTCGGCGGATGCCGTGCCGGGCATGAGGTCGGCGGCGAGCTGCTTCTGGACGAACTGGTCATAGGGGAGGTCGTCGTTGATCGACCGCACCACCCAGTCGCGGTACAACCAGCGCGCCCCCTTCGCGTCGGCCCACTCTTCCGCCACGTCGCAGTAACGCACCAGGTCGAGCCAGAATCGGCCCCAGCGTTCGCCGTAGCGCGGCGACGCCAACAGGCGCTCGACCAGGCGCTCGTAGGCGTCGGGCCTGTCATCTCGGACGAACGTGTCCACCTCGGCGGGGGTGGGCGGCAAGCCGAGCAGGTCGAACGACAGCCGGCGGATGAGCGTGCGTCGATCCGCGACCGGGGAGGGCGTGAGGCCGTGTTTCTCCATGTCCGCGAGCAGGAACCGATCGACGCGCCCTCGCGGCCAGGCGGTGTTTCGGACGTTGGGGGGAGTGTGAGAGGCGACGGGGAGGAACGACCAGAAGTTCTTCCCGGCGACGAGGTCGATGCCGGTCTTCGCCACGACGGCGGACGGGCCGGGGTAGGGGACGCCGCGTTTCACCCACTCCTCGAGGACGGCGATTTCCGCCGCAGGGAGCTTGCCGTTCGAGGGCATGGCGAGCGTCTCGTGTTCGTAGCGGACGGCCTGGATGAGTAGGCTCTTGCCCGGCTGACCGGGGACGGCGGCAGGTCCGGTGTCGCCACCCGCGAGGATGGCCGAGCGACTATCGAGCAGGAGACCGCCGCGTTTCTTGCCGGTCCGCGTGGAGTGGCACTCCTGGCAGCGCCGGATGAGGAGGGGGCGCACCTTCGCCTCGAAGAAGGTCAGGTCTTCGGCGGAAGCCTGCGGCGCAGGGGCGGCGGCGCGTGCGGGGGATTCTCGAAGCGCGACCAGCAGGAGCAGAATGGGGAAGAGTCGTCTCATCCGCGGACCTCGCTCGAGCGGGTGGGGAAGAACGGGTGGGTTTAGATATCGTATCGCTGATGGGGGAGCGTAGGCAAGGGAATAACAGGATCGCGGCGGAGTCCGGTTCCATTCCCGATCGGTATTTTCGAGATAATGCGGAAGAAAGTTGACACGACGGCGCAACTTCGGTCTGATAGAACATTCTCCATCGATATCGAGAAGGAACCGATTCCCGAGAACGATCCGCACAGACGACAACACGGGGGATTCCGTCGTGTCCATCCAATTCCGCTGCGATCAATGCTCTCACACCCTGGCGATCGGCACGCACAAGGCCGGGTCAACGATCCATTGCCCGGTCTGCCTGGCCATGATCGCCGTTCCATCCGGCACATCGGAGACACCCAGCGAAGGGGCCGTCTGGTGGACCGACGAGGCTCTCGCCGCTGCCACGCCCCCCGTCGCGGAAAGCACTCCGGCGGACTGGTGGTTGACCAACGCCGCTCCCGTCGTACCCGCGTCGATCGCATCGACTCCGCTCCTCCCAACTCCGGTCTCCATCTCTGCGCCTCGGCCAAGTGCCGGGCCGCCCCCGGCGCGGAGAACGTCCGAGCCGCCCCCGGCCCGCAAGCGCGTCGCCGCGCCGCCGACGAATCGCATGCCCGTTTTCGCCGCAGTGGGCGGTGGTGTAGGGATGCTGGTCCTCGCGGGTGTGTTGGCGATCGCCGCGCTGCCGAAGGAAGAGACGACGATCCCCCCGGATCGCGGAACCGAAGTCGCCGGTCTGGTCCCGAACCCGGACTCGGATAAAACGCCTCCGGTCGAGCAGAAGCCTCTCGAAAATCGTCCGCCGGATCGCGTCCCGACGCCCGACCCGATTCCTACTCCCGTAGAGACGACCCCCAAGCCTCCCGAAAAGGAGACGTCTACTCCGCCGCCGCCTCCCCCTGTGGAGAAGCCGCCCGAAGTGATGGGGGGGGGGGGGGGGGGGGGGGGGGGGGGGGGG
>JANXSH010001164.1 GCA_025356615.1 Planctomycetia bacterium
CTCAGCCGACCGTGTCCCACGATCCTCCCACCATTTGATTATCGAGACGGGCTCGACCCCACGCAAGACGAAACCGCATCGAATCGAATCCCGCGAGATGGATTCCCTCACCGGACGGATGCCCTCCGCTTTGCTACACTATTCACCTGATCGTTCCGAACTGGTGAACCGACAGGCCAACCTCGGCCTTGCCTCGTGGATAGATGTGCCATGATTATCGTGCTACGACCCGATTCGACCGACTCCCAGATCGACCACATCCTCGAACGGATCACCGAACTCGGCCTCAAGGCCCACGTCTCGCGCGGCGAGACGCGCACGATCATTGGCGTCATCGGCGACGAGAGCAAGCTCCAGGCACAGCCGTTCCTGGCGATCCCCGGCGTCGAGCAGGTGATGCCGATCCTCAAGCCGTTCAAGCTCGCCAGCCGGGAGTTGCACAAGGCCGACACCGTCGTCACCGTCGGGGCCGACGCCGGGCCGGGGGTCGAGCCGGTGCAGATCGGCGGCGGGGCGCTGCTCATGATCGCCGGGCCGTGTGCCATCGAGGGGGCCGAGATCCTCGACACGATCGCGGGCCACGTCAAGGCAGCCGGGGCGAACGTATTACGCGGCGGCGCGTTCAAGCCGCGCACCAGCCCCTATGCGTTCCAGGGCATGGGCGAGAGGGGCCTCGAGATCCTGCGCAGCGTCGGCCACGCGCACGGCATGCCCGTCGTCACCGAGGTCATGGACCCGCGCCAGGTCGATCTCGTCCACCGCTACACCGACATGTTCCAGATCGGCGCACGCAACATGCAGAACTTCGACCTCCTCAAGGAGGTCGGCATGACGAAGAAGCCGGTCCTCCTGAAGCGTGGCATGAGCGCCACGGTCAAGGATCTGCTCATGTCCGCCGAATACATCCTCTCCGAGGGCAACCCCAACGTCGTCCTGTGCGAACGCGGCGTGCGGTCGTTCGAGGACTCGACGCGGAACATGCTCGACCTGAGCGCCGTGCCGAACGCCAAGGGCCAGAGCCACCTGCCCATCATCATCGATCCCAGCCATGCGACCGGCCGTCCGGACCTCATCCCCGCGATGTCGAAGGCCGGCATCGCCGCCGGGGCCGACGGCGTCCACATCGAGGTCCACTCCTGCCCGGAGAAGGCGCTGTCCGACGGCCCGCAGGCGCTCTTGCCCGCGCAGTACGCCACGCTGATGAAGGAACTGCGCCGGCTCGCCGACCTGCTCGGCAAGACGTTCTGAGCCGCCTCCTTCCCATGAAGCCCGACGCGCGAGCGAGGGGCTGGGGCCACGACAGAGGATGTACCCCCCCTCGCTCGCGCGTCGGGCTTCATCGTTCCTTGATACACGCCGTTACCCCCAAGGATTTCCCCCATGCGACCCCACGTCGTGGCCGGCAACTGGAAGATGAACACCACGCGAGACGCCGCGCGCAAGCTCACTCAGGCTATCGTCGCCGGCGCGCCGAAAGATCCGCGTGTCCTCACGATCCTCTGCCCGCCGTTCGTCTACCTGCGCGACGTGGCCGAGATCGTCGTCGGCTCCCCGGTGGCCCTCGGCGCTCAGAACTGCCACGCGCAACCCAAGGGGGCTTTCACCGGCGAGATCAGCGCCGCCATGCTCGTCGATGTCGGCTGCACGCACGTCATCCTCGGCCACAGCGAACGCCGACACGGCCTCGGCGAGAGTGACGGGGCGATCAACGACAAGGTCCATGCCGCCCTCGCCGTTGGGTTGAACGTCATCCTGTGCGTCGGCGAGACGAAGGAGGAGCGCAAGGACAATCGCATGGAGCGCGTCTTCTCGCGCCACATCGCCGCCGGCCTCGCTGGTCTGAAGGCGGCGGATCTCGCCCGCCTCGTCATCGCCTACGAACCCGTCTGGGCCATCGGAACCGGCGACGTGGCGACGCCCGAACAGGCCCAGGAGGCCCACGCCTTCATCCGCTCCTTCATCGGCACGAGTTTCGGATTCGTCGCGAGCGAAAGCCTGCCGATCCTCTACGGGGGCAGCGTCACGGCGGCCACCGCCGCCGGGCTGTTCTCTCGCCCCGACATCGACGGCGGCCTGATCGGCGGCGCGAGTCTCAAGGCGGATGAATTCCTCGCCATCGCGAAAGCCGCCGTCACCGCGTGAGGTCAGGCGCTGGCCTTCCGCCTCCGGGCCGACTGCCGCCGGGCCAGCTGGCGCGGCGCACGCACCAGTACGCCATCAAGAATGAGGACGATGCGAGTGGAATTGGGAGGTTGTGATGGGGTTCGAGGTGTCTCTCGCATA
>JANXSH010001223.1 GCA_025356615.1 Planctomycetia bacterium
GAATCTTCCCTAGGAGCGGACCGCACCGCATTTCGGAGTCGTGGAAAGGAACCCCTTGATGAAGCAGCGTCTGATGACGCCTGGGCCGACGCCTGTCCCCGAAGAAACCCTGTTGGAGATGGCGAAGCCCGTCACCTACCATCGCAGCGCCGGGTTTCGGCAACTGCTGGCCGAGGTGACGGAGGATCTCCGCTACGTCTTCCAGACGGCCAATCCGGTTCTAACGCTGACCGCCTCCGGTACCGGCGGGATGGAGGCGGCCATCGCTTCGGCGGTGCCATCCACAGGCAAGATGATCTGCCTCATCGCGGGCCGATGGGGCGAGCGCTGGCGGAACATCGGCAAGGCTCTGGGCTGCGAGGTCGTCAGCGTCACGTCGGCCTACGGGCAGCCCGTCGAGCCGAACCAACTCGCCGCTGCGCTCGGGGAGCATCCCGATGCCGTCGCGGTCTGCGCGACGCTGTGCGAGACGGCGACCGGCGTGAAGAACGACATCGCCGCGTATGGGAAGATCGTCACCGGGACGAACTGCTTACTCGTCGTCGATGCGATCAGCGCGCTGGGCTGCGTCGAGTGCCGGACGGACGATTGGCACATCGATCTGTGCGTTACCGGATCTCAAAAGGCGCTGATGCTCCCGCCGGGCCTGGCGTTCGTCTCGGTCAGCGACAAGGGGTGGAAGGTGATCGACGCGGCAGCGCCCCGCGCGTTCTACTTCGACCTGCGCAAGTATCGCGACGCGCTGAAGACGCACGACGCCCCGTTCACGCCCGCGAACACGCTCATCCGGGGGCTGAGGCTGAGCCTGAAGCGGATGCGGGCCGAGGGGATGAACGCGATCTGGACGCGGTTCGCGCGCATGGCGGCGGCGGCGCGCGCGGGGCTGTCGGCGATGAACCTCACGCTGTTCGCGTCGGCCCCGTCCGAGAGCCTGAGCGTCGCCATGGTGCCCGAGGGGATCGACGGCAACGCGCTCGTCGCGCGCGTCGAGAAGCACTACGGCGTGAAGCTGGCGGGCGGGCAGGATTCGCTCAAGGGGAAGATCGTCCGACTGGGGCACATGGGGTATATCGACTTCTTCGACGTGTTGGCGGCGCTGTCCGCCCTCGAACTGGTCTTGCTGGAGATGGGTCATTCGCTGGAGCCTGGCGCGAGCGTTGCAGCCGCCCAGCGGGTGATGGCCGAGTCTATAAATGTTGGGCAGGGAGTTGGAAATGCCGCGCGTGTTGATCGCTGATAGTCTCGAAGCGCCCGGCCTGGACCTGATGCGTCAGGCGGGCATCGAACTGGACGAACGCAAAGGGCTGAAAGGTGCCGCGCTACAGGAGGCGTTGCGAACTTGCGACGGCGTCATCGTCCGCAGCGCGACGAAGCTCACCGCCGCCGACCTGGAGAACCCCGGTAAGCTGCGCGTGATCGTCCGCGCGGGCGTCGGCGTCGATACCATCGACGTGGCGACGGCGACGCGCAAGGGCATCCTGGTGATGAACACCCCCGGCGGCAACACGATCAGCACGGCGGAGCAGACCATCGCGCTACTCATGGCCGTCGCCCGCCACACGGCGGCGGCGGACGCCAGCGTCCGCGCCGGCAAGTGGGGCAAGATCATCGGCTCGCAGCTCGCCGGCAAGACGATCGGCGTGATCGGCCTGGGCCGGATCGGTCGCGAGGTCGCGAGGCGTGCCAGGGGGCTCGACCTCGAGGTGATCGGCTTCGACCCCTTCCTGCCGCCCGCCGGGTCGGCCCAGATCGGCATCGAGTCGGTGAGCGACCTGAAGAGCCTCTTGCCCAAGTGCGACTTCCTCACCGTCCACACGCCGTTGACCGACGAGACGCGCGACCTGATCGGCGCTGCCGAACTCGCCCTGATGCCCAAGGGCGCGCGCGTCATCAACTGCGCGCGCGGCGGCATCATCAACGAGGAGGCGCTCGCCGCCGCGCTGGCGAGCGGGCATTTGGCCGGGGCGGCGCTCGACGTGTTCGTCCAGGAGCCGCCCCCGGCCGACCACCCGCTCTTGAAACTACCCAACGTCGTCGTCACGCCGCACCTCGGGGCCAGCACCGTCGAGGCGCAACTGTCCGTCGCCAGGGAGGCGGGCCAACTCATCAGCGACTACCTCGTGCGCGGCGTGGTCGGCTTCGCCGTCAACATGCCCGCCGTGGACAAGGCCGAGATGGACGAGATGCGGCTGTACGTCGATCTCGGCCGGAGGCTCGGGTTGCTCCTGGCGCAGACGTGCCAAGGCGCGATCCAGAAGGCGAAGATCCTGTACCGAGGCGACGTGGCCCAGCGCTCGACGAAGCTCATCACGGCGGCGTTCGCGGCGGGGCTGCTCGAGGCCCACCTCGAGAACGTCAACATCGTCAACGCCGGGCTGATGGCGGCCGACCGGGGCATCGAGATCGTGCAGCAGACCTCCTCGCAGAAGGGCGATTTCAGCACTCTGATCAAGGTGGACCTGACCACCGACAAGCGCGTCTACTCGGCGGCGGGCACGCTGTTCGGCAACAAGCACCTGCGGCTCGTGCAACTGGGCGACTACCACCTCGACGCCTACATGGACGGCGTCATGCTGATCTTCCAGCACCGCGACGTGCCCGGCCTGATCGGCTTCATCGGCACGATCTTCGGCAAGCAGAACGTCAACATCGCCCAGATGACCGTGGGTCGGCAGATGGCCGGCGGCGAGGCCATCGCGGTGCTGAACCTCGACTGCCCGCCGCCCGAGGAGGCGATCCGCGA
>JANXSH010001260.1 GCA_025356615.1 Planctomycetia bacterium
AGTGCGTAGGGTGGGGCGAGCGGAGTTATGCCCACCAGCACTTCACCGGCTTCATCACTATCCATGACGCATTCGGCGCTCTGGTGGGCCTCGCTCCGCTCGACCCACCCTACGGGGCGAATCCGGGTTGACCATACCTCCACCCTTCGCTATTCCGGGCGGGCACGATGATCCTGACCTCATTCACTCGCCGGAGGCAAGCGCATGCCCTCCTATCTCCCCCTGCTCGCCAGTCTCGGTCTGCTGCTGGGTAATCCGGCGGAACCGGATCTGGGGCAACTCCAGGAGATGCTCTACGACCGGCAGGACGCTCGCGCCCAGAGCCAGGCCGCCCTGCTCTTACTCCAGTCGGAGGATCCCGCCGCCCTGAAGGTGGTCCGACACGCGCTGAAGTTGGCCGACCCCGAAGACACCTTCGTGGCGCTCACGGCGGCTATCCGGTTGCGGCGCGACACGCGGTTCGGCGAGGACGTTCTCGCGCACCTCGGCTCGATGAAGCCGCGTATCCGGCAAGTCGCCGCCGAGACGCTCGGCGGGCTGGCCGACGAGGCGCTCGTGCGTCGACTGGGGGCGATGGCGCGAGACGCGAAGGCGGAACTCCGGCTGCGCCAAGCGGCCGTCTGGACGCTGGGCCGGTCGGGAAGGCAGGACGCCGCCGCGCTCCTCGTCGAGTTGCTCGCGATCGAGGGCGAGGAGATGAAGCGCTACGTCGCAGCCTCCCTCGCCGACCTCAGCGGGCTGAATCACGGGACGGACGCGGAGCGCTGGAAGGCTTGGTGGGCGACCCACAAGGGGCTGACGACCGCCGACTGGTTCCAGCAGCGGCTCGCCTTCCAGGCGGCGCGCGTCAGCCGGATCGATGGCGAGCTGCTCCGCGCCCGCGCCCAGGTGCTACGGCTTCACCAACAGGTGTACGCACGGCTCGGCGTCCCGGAGCGCGTGCCGTACCTCCAGGCGCTCCTCGACCAGGACGAGCCGGGCGTTCGCGGCCTGGCGGTGATCTGGGCCGTGGAGATGCTCCCCTCCGCCGACGCGGAGAAGCAAAAAGCTCTGGGCAAGATCCTCCAAAAACTGACGCATGACGGCAACGCCGAGGTCCAGCGCGGGGCGGTCCTCGCGCTGGGGAGGCTCAACGACGAGGAGTCGTTCGCCCGGTTGAAGAAGCTCCTCGACGCGGAGAACCCCGCCGTGAAGGCCGCCGCGATCCGCGCGATGTCGCTCCAGGCTCGCGGCGGGACCGCCGAGAGCAAGCAGCGCCTGCGGCCCATCGTCCCATTATTGCAGAAGGCGCTCGAGGACAAGACGCTCGAGGTCGTCGTCGAAGCCGCCGAGACGCTCGGCGCGCTGGGTGCCCCCGAGGCGGGGCCGGTCCTCACCGCCCTGCTGCGTCACCCGAGTGAGAGTGTGCGGCAGACCGTGGCGCAGGCGCTCGAACGCATGGCGGAGCCTGCGCTCATCGACGGCCTGCTGCGCGGCCTCGACGACACGAGCGTGACCGTGCGGTTCAGTCTCCTGGGTGCCCTGGCGCGAGCGGCGGGCAACGGCCAGGCGCTCCCGGCGGCCGATCGAAAGAAGGTGATCGCCCGGCTCGAGGGGCTGCTGCGCCGTGACGGCGATCCGGGGGTCCGTGGGCGGGCGGCCACGGTCCTCGGCGAGTGCGGCGACCACGAGGCGTTGGAGGGGTTGTGGCAACACGTCCTGACCGGCGAGGGCCGGGTGCAGGAGAAGGCGTGGGACGCCTTCGCAGAGATCCTCATCCGCGCCGGCAGCACGCCGCTGGCCGACCGCTGGGACCGGACCATGATTACCGCGAAACAGTCGTCCCGCCGCCTCCAGCTATGGGGCCGGCTCTACACCCGATGGGAGCAGAACAAGGCGCTCGAGTCGCAGGCGGGCAAGGCGCTCGAAGGGCTTATCCGGGTGCAACTCGAGTTGGGCAAGTGGGCTTCGGCCGGGCCGCTCATCCAGGGCATGCTCGCCCGCTCCGACCTCGCCGCGCCGACGCGCGGGCGCTGCCTGACGTGGACGACCCAGGCCGCCGAACTCGCGATCCGCGAGGGCAACCGCGCCGAAGGGTTGCGGCTGCTCAAGGAGGCCCGGCCGTCGCTGCCGGTCGGCGACAAACTGACCGAGACGTTCGACCTACTCGAGAAGCAGGCCGGTGCGAAGCCGTGAGGTCGCGAGAACCCACCCAGCCCCTTCTCTTACAAGGACACGATGAGGCGATACATCAGGCATCGGCGCTTGGAGGTAACACTCGCGTCGTGATTCGAGCAAGTTCACTCCGGTTCGTCCACGCGAATCCCTGACTGCTCCAGTAGGCGACGCAATCGCGCGTTCTCGACTTCCGCCTCTCGGCGGGCCTGTGCTTCTGCGGTCGCGTGCTGCTCGGCGTCCTCGATTCGCTCCATCGGTGTGGGCAACCAAGCATTCGTCTCGGGGTTCCACAGCCGAAAGGTCTTGCCATCGCGTTCCAGGTGCAGCCCCGTCGTCTCGCTCGGAAGTCTCCCGTCGATCGGCTGGATGACGCGGTAGACGCCTCCTCGCAAGCGCCAACCCTGCATCGGAGGCTTCAGGTAGTCCCCGTTCGGGTCGAACAGGAAGTATTCGCGCACCCTCAGCACGTCGCGGTAGAGATCCTTCTTCTTGCCGATGTCCGTCCTCCGCGTGATGGACGAGGTCAGTTCGATCACGAAACGCGGCGCGGGTTCCTCCCACAGCAAGTAGTTCTCCCGCTCGCGTTTGCCCACTCCCCAGACGACGAACACGTCCGGCGAGACGTGCTTTTTCTTATTTCCCTCCTCGTAGAAGAGCAGCAGATTACCCGAGACGTAGGTCAGCGGCTCCTCGCCGTAGAACGCCTCGAGCGTCTCGATCAGCGCGTGCATCAGACGCCGATGCAGGTCCGTTTCGGCCATGGGTCTGTGGTCCGTCGTGGGGTATCCGTTGCCCACGACACGCCTCGGCATCGGCACGGTTGACATGGAAATCTCTCCTTCCGCGCCGAGGGCAAGGTCGTCAGGACGATGCTCGCGGGCGATCCGACAGGCACCAGACGCCAGGGGGCGATGAGGCGGCACGCACTCAGTCCGGCAACGCCATCTCCAGCGCGTGCCGACGGAGGTCGTCGAGTGAGACGATTTCTAGCGCCGCCTCGTGCGTCGCGCCGAGGATCACCGACGGGGCGCAGCCCTCGTCGAACGCCTCCTGCCAGCGTGCGGCACACAGGCACCAGCGATCGCCGGGCCGCAAGCCGGGGAAGCCGTAGGCGGGCATCGGCGTCGAGAGGTCGTTGCCCGCGGCTTTCGAGAAGGACAGGAACTCGGCCGTCATCTCGACGCAAACCGTGTGGCTCCCGTGGTCCTCCGGCCCCGTCTCGCAACAGCCGGTGCGGAAGAACCCCGTCACCGGCTTGGTGCCACAGGTCTGGAGCCGGCCGCCCAGGACGTTTCGATCATTGCTCATAGTGGCTTCTCTTCTCGTTGCTGTGCGGCGCGAGCTGTTCGCGGATCGCACAGGGGTCATTCTCGCCGGACGACGGCAACAAGTCTAGTCTCCCTCGGGGTGAATGCCCGCCTGATCCAGCAGGCGACGCAATCTCGCGTTCTCCGTCTCCTCCCGTTCGCGGGCGTCCTCGGCCTCGTCGAGTGCCAGTTCTATCTGCTCCGTGGGCGAGAGGAGCCTCCGTCGCGTGTCTGGATCCCAGAAATACGCTCGGTTGCCGTCGCGCTCCAGGTGCAGCCCCAGTTCCCGGCTCGGCAGACGGCCCGCTAGCGAACGGATGGGACGGTACACGCCCCGCGTCAGACGCCAACCCTGCATCGGTGGCGTCAACAGGTCGCCCCTGGGGTCGAACAGGATGTACTCCTTGACTCGCAACACGTCCTGGTACAGCAGGAACTTCGGCCCCAAATCGTCGTCGCGGGTACTCGGCGAGGTCAACTCGATGACGAGGCGCGGGGGCGTCTCCTCCCACATCAGGTAGTTGTCGCGCAAGTGCTTGCCCACGCCGAACGCCACGAACAGGTCCGGTGCGAGATGCCTGAGCCGATTCCCTTCCTCGTAGAAGAGCATCAGGTCGCCGGTGACGTGGACCAGCGGCTCATCGACATAGTACGCCTGGAGCGTCTCGATGAGGGCGTTCCGCAACAGCCGGTGCAGTTCGGACTCGGACATATGGCTGGGGTCCGTCGTCGGGTAGCCGTTGCCCACGACTCGCCTCGTCGTTGGCGCGGTTGGCATGGTAAACTCTCCTCGTTCGCCGGTGGGTCGGCATCATTCTAACCGCGCCCTCTCCTTCCGGGTATGTCAAACCTCGCCAACCGTGCCTCGTCTCCTATCCCGAATTCTACCCTCCGCGAATAGTAGAGATAGCGCTGATCTTCCTCAATTGTCCTGCATCCGGGATACCCCTGCGCCTATGGCACCTGCCGGGCTTGCCCCTGCGCCTTGGGCCAGCCGATTTGTTTCCATGCCGCCGGCACTTGGGTGGCCCAGTCGGGCGAACCGGACCAGGCGAAGTAGCCGAGGACGAAGAGGATCGCGTAGGTCGCGATGGTCGCGGGGTAGGAAGGCGATCCGAACTTGAGGGCACTGCCGGCGAACTTGTTGAGGCGAATCGAGAGGCCCATGAAATCGACCGCGCAGAACTCGTCGAGGACGAGGTGGGACAGGAAGCCGAGCATGACGCCGCCCGCGAGGTAGAGGCGCAGGACGATGTCGGGCGAGGGGTAGCAGAGGTAGACGATCAGCCCGCCGATGAGCATCGCGGGCAGGCTGTGGAACATGCCGCGATGCACCGTGATGCGGCGGAAGAAGTCCGCGACGGCATAGCGGATGAGGACGTAGGCGATCGCCATGACGCCGAGAGCCTGCTCGAGGGGCAGGCCGCGCTCGCGGAGCGGGTGGAAGAGGACGGCGACGGCCGCCGCCGCGAGGAGGCCGAACAGCTCGCGCACGGGGACGCCGGAGTCGCTGTCGAGGTCGGGGAGCAGCCCGCCGACCGTGGTGAGGCCCGCGCCCAGGACGATAGGCCCCCAGTCGAACTCCGGGCGCATCAGGGCGACGGCACCGTAGGCCGCGCCCAAAGGAGCGGACAGCATGAGATGACCGCGATAGCTGGCCATGTACGACCCTCGAACGTGGAGATGGATCCCCCCTCTCCCGTCGCGTATTGTGCAGCGCGTCGCCGAACAATACAAGGTCGTCTCGAATCAGACACGAGGCACTCGGAATGCGACCCGCGATCGGCTCATGAAACGGGCCGCTATCCCGGCATCTCGCGGAAAACCTGCTCGAACGCCTTGGACGAATCGCGGAACGCGGCCAGGAGGGCGGGGTCGAACTGTCCCTGAGTGGTCTCGAGGATCACCTGCGTGGCGGCTTGATGAGACAAGGCAGGCTTGTAGCTGCGGCGGCAGCGAAGGGCGTCGTACACATCGCAGATCGCGACCATGCGAGCGGCGAGCGGGATCGTGTGGCCCGCCAGGCGGTCGGGGTAGCCGCTGCCGTCGAACCGCTCGTGGTGGTGACGAATGATGTCGGCGGCCATGTCGAGGAAGGCGCGGGCGGCGGGGTGCTCCTCGGCGAGGCCGACGAGCATGTCCGCCCCAAGGGTCGTGTGGGCTTGCATATGGAGGCGCTCCTCGTCGGAGAGTTTGCCCGGCTTGAGGAGGATGTCGTCGGGCAGGCCGACCTTGCCGATGTCGTGGAGGGGGGCGCAGCAGGCGAGCATGTCGATGTACGGCTGGTCGAGTTGTTCGGAGAACCCGGCCATCTTGGCGGCCGCCTCGGCCAGGTGGCGGGTGAACCGCGCCATGCGGTCGAGGTGTCGGCCCGAATCCCCGTCGCGCAACCGACTGAGGCCCGCGAGCGCCAGCACCAGGGCGGTCCGCATCTGGGACAGGTCGCTCGTGCGGTCGTTCAGGTTGAGTTCGAGTTGACGATTCGCGCCGAGGAGGTGCTGGCGGAGCCGCTCCGCGCGGTCCTGCGCCTCCTTGAGCCGGAGCGCCGAATGCACCCGCCCGAGCAGTTGGGGGATGCTGAACGGCTTGCTGAGGTAGTCGTCGGCCCCGCCGCGCAGCATCTCGGACATCTCGTCGGCCGTCGCCTGGCCGGAGATCATGATGACTTTGAGATTCGCCGTCGGCGGGTTGGTGCGGAGTTGGCGGAGGAGGTCCGGCCCGCTCATGCCCGGCAGGTTGATGTCGAGGAGGACGAGGTCGGGCGGGCGAACGGTCGCCTGCGCCAGGCCGGCCTCGGCAGAACCGGCCTCGTCGCACTCCAGGCCGTCGATGCGCAGGACTTCGCGGCAGAAGAGGCGAATGCCCATCTCGTCGTCGATGATGAGGATTCGCTTGCTCAGTGCGGGGGTGTGAACGGTTGGGGTGTTCGGCGGGTACACCGCGACGCTGTCCGTCGAGGAGATCGGCGGCAGGCGAAAGCCGGAGTCGGGCCGGAGGAAGGGCACGAGCGCGTGCATGAGTTCTTCGGGCGTCTCGAAGCGGTCCTCCGGGCGTCGGGCCATCATGCGCTGGAGCAACTTGTCGATGCCCGCAGGCAGGTCCGGGCGGGTGGCCCGCGCGGAGGGCGGCACTTGCGTCAGTCGGCGCATCAGGATCTGGATGTCGGTCCCCTCGGTGGAGAAGGGCAGTTGTCCCGTCAGACACCAGAAGAGGGTCCCGCCCAGGCCGTAGATGTCGGCGCGAACGTCCACGGTGCTGGCGTCCTCCGCCTGCTCCGGGGCCATGAAATCGATCGTGCCCAACACCGTCCCGGCCTGCGTCATCTTCGTCGTGAGGTGGCGCGACAGGCCGAAGTCGAGTAGCTTGGCATGTTCCTCGGGCGTGATGAGGATGTTGAGCGGCTTGATGTCGCGGTGGACGAGGTGGAGCCTGTGCGTCTCGGCCAAAGCGCCGGCGACCTGGTGCGCCAGGTTGCACGCCCTCATGACGCTCATCGGCCCCCGGCTGCGGACGTGCTCGTCCAACGTCTCGCCGGGGACGTACTCCATGACGAGATACCAGAGGACCGGACCGTCCGGGTCGGGGCTGTAGGCTCGGCCGGCGTCCATGGCCGCGACGATGTTCGGGTGGCGGAGCCGGGCGATGGCCCGCATCTCGGCGGAGAATCGCGACTCGAGGCGCGGGTCGTCGCCCCGGCTCACGTTCAAGACCTTGATCGCGACGCAGTGGCGCATCTCGATGTGTTCGGCCTTGTAGACGACGGCCATGCCGCCCGCGCCGAGACGTTCGAGGATGCGAAAGTTTCCGAGGACGAGGCCG
>JANXSH010001263.1 GCA_025356615.1 Planctomycetia bacterium
CTTAGAACCGGAAGGTGTACTGGACGTATCCGTAGTCGATGTCCTTGCCGCTACCCGTCTTGGCGAGGTAGCTCCCCGACCAGAGGTGAGAGTAGGCGAACTGGACATCCTGATGGTTCGTCAGGTGGAAGTTGATGAGCAGGTCCAGTTCCCGGCCCACGTTCGTCCCCGCCGCACCTGTCGGGGAGGACCGGATGGCCACTCCTCCCGCGTTGTAGAGCGAGTCACGGGCGTTATCCAGGTAGAAGGCATGGAACTGAGCGGTCGTCGTGATCCAGTTCGTCGGGAAGCACACGAACTGTGCGGACAGGTCGTTGATGTTCTGCCGGCCCACGATATCGATCTGGCCGAAATAGTAGTGGCCGAAGGGGAACAACTGGTTGAACGTGTGGCGAGACCCGCCCCTGTTGCTCCCGCCCGAGGCCCAGTCGTAGCCGAGCCAGAACTGCGGACTCATCGGCAGATCCTTGAAGTGATAACCGGCTTCAGCAACCGTGGCCCCCGCGTTGATCGTTTGGTTCACATAGGTGCCGCACTGGTACATCCCTTCGAAGTCCCACAGGAAGTTGTTGTAGTTGCCGTTGTAGCGGCTGCCGATCGTGCTGACGTTGAAGCCGCCCTTGGCACCTCTCTGGCCGGTGAAGGTACGGTTGTCGTTCCCCAGGTTCAGGTAGTAGAGTTCCGCAGACTGTCCCTTCATCGGGCGGTAGGTGAGCCAAGTGCCCGCGAAGACTTGCTTGTCATCGACGGAATCGAACTTGTCCACCGTGTGGATCACCGGGTTGACGACAAAGGCGTCGAAGTCGAACTTCTCGCCGCGGGAGAACGCGCTCACGCCCTGGAAGTTCACCCGAGTGTTCGCGAATTCGACCGGCGAGACGAGTCGCTGCGAACCGTAGAGCAGTTCCTGCCGACCGACGCGGACGTAGGAATTACGCTTGGTCCCCTCGTCCAGAAACGGAATCTTCACATCGACGAAGGCGTTGAGCAGGTCGAGGTGGTTCCGGTCATTGATGCCAAAGTTGAGAGGGCGACGGAAGTGGTCCACGCGGGCATCGATGCCTTCCACATAGAGCCGGAAGAGATCCTGATACCACAAGTCAGCGAACAGGCGGGTCCGGTAGCGGTCGATGTAGTTGTTCGTCCCGGCCTTGTTCCCCAGGTAATCGCCGGATTTGATGTCCTGGTAGCGAAACTCACCGCCGAACGACAGGAGGAAGTCGTCGCCGATGTGGATCCGCTTGAGCGGGTCGAGCGGATCGGTTTCGGTGTTACCCGGCTTGTCCAGGTAGGCGAAGCTGAAGTCGAAGAGCCTGAACGCATTAGCGGCGAAGCGTGGATAAGGATACGCTGGCGGCTTCTCGCGGTAGTTGCCGAGCAAATCGTCCAGCCCCGTGTAGTATCCCGGTCCCGTGGGGAACAAGAAGAAGAACCCCGCCTGGGGCCGAATGGGCACTACAGGCACCTTGGTCCAGTCGAAGCCCGCACCGCATGAGCTGCACGGGCTGGACATCGCGGGAGCAGCCACGCCCGTGCTGGGCGGCAGCGCCGGCGGGATGGCATCTAGCAACAAGGAGGGTTGCGCCGGTGCGGCAGGCACCACGAGGGCGGGAGCGCGAAACCCGTCAACGGGAACCTTGCCAACCGGGGCCGGATCGGCTGGCACGATCGTCGGCAAAGTGGTGATCGGCGAGGTGCCCGAGGCCGGGACCGTCGCAGGCACGCCACGAATGATTCGCGGAGCCTGTTGCGTTTGGGATTCCGCGCTGATCCCCGGCAACAGCATTCCTTGCTGCGCCTGGGCGGCCCCTTCGATGGTCATCCCGAGGGCGGCCAACACTCCGGCGGCGGCCCAGCGGCGAGCAAATCGGCGAAGACTCATTCTTCGTCTCCCTAGAGATAGCTGTCGATGGCCCGGCTTCCATGCAGGACCAACCCGGAGTGCCCTCCGACGAATCATCTATCGTCAAGCCCTGACCATGAAGTGTTTTCGGTGTTACTCCTCAACCGATAGTTGCGACCCCTGAAGTAGGCGCAACCGGCCACGCCGAAAAAGTCCACCCATCCCCCCGCTTACTCTGCTGCCAGCGAGACGGCGACGATTTCCTTGTCATTTCGCGCGAAGATCGCCTTGTTGGCGAAGGCGGGATGGGACCAGACGATCTTTCGTGCTGACGTGAATACGCCCGCGAGCTGTCCAGTAGGAGCGAGGATGTTGGCGCGGTCGATCTCCTCGTAACCCTTGGGGGTCAGCTTCGCGATGATGAGATCCCCCTTCTCGTTGAATAGGAAGTAGCGATCCCCATGCGGCACGATGAAGGCGTTCGCCCACCGCTCAGGCTCCTTGCCCGCGCCCGAGGCGGTCAACTCGGACCAGACGCGCTTGCCCTCGCCCAGGGTCAGGCAGCGCAACTCGCCGTAACTACACACCCCGTAGATGTGTTCGCCCGCGATGACCGGCGTACTCATGATCGAGTGCAACTTGTCGGTCAGTTCGGGCTTCTCCCCCAAGGGCTTACCTTTGCCCTTGCCCCTGCTGCGGAAGAGAACCTTCACACTGCCCTCGGCGGTGTCTGGAATCTCCAACATATGACAGCCGTCGTAGAATGCGGTCAGGAAGAGCTTGTTACCAACCTGACGCGGGGTCGAAATGGTCAGATTGGCCTTGATAGCCCATTCATGCGTCCACAACACCTTGCCGGTCGCCGGGTCGAGGCCGTTGACCGACTCGGGGTGCCATATGACGAGTTGGCGCTTGCCGCCGAAGGTGAAGATCATCGGCGGGGCGTAGCCGATTTCCGCGTTCTCGAGCAAGAGCGCACGCCACTTCTCCTTGCCGGTGTCCTTGTCGAACGAGACGACCGTCGGCTTCGACCCGACGAGACAGATCAGCTGGTCGCCGTCGATCAGCGGAGGTGCCGAGAACCCCCAGACCGGGACGCGGGCCTTGTAGTCCTTCATCAGGTTGCGAGACCATAGGACATCGCCTTTCTTGGCGTCGAGGCAGATCAGGTCGCCCATCCCGCCCAGAGTGTACACCTTGCCGCCAGCGATGACAGGAGACGCACGAGGGCCGGCGGGGTACGACATGGTGTATTTGCAGTCGTAGGGATGAGTCCAGAGTTTCTTCCCCGATTTCGCGTCGAGGCACAGGATGCGCTCCTTGCCCTTGCTGTTCGCCCTGGCGAAGGGGTTGTCGGGATCCTTCTGCCCCTCGTCGAGGACGCGATCGGTGACGTACACCTTGCCATCGGCGATGGCGGGACCAGCGTATCCGCCGCCGATGGGGACTCGCCACAACACCTTGGGGCCATCCTTGGGGAACTTCTCGATGATGCCCTTCTCTCGCCAGACGCCATCGCGCTGGGGGCCGAACCATTGGGGCCAGTCGTCGGCACGGACGCCAGCCGGGAGGAGCAGGCAGGCAAAGAGGATCCAGTGGGCCGACCCTGGGTGGGGAAATCGCATGATACACTTCTCCTCGGGATGATGGTCAGGGCGAGCTGGCAAGGACTTTATAAGGATTCCCTCTCGCAGACGGTAAATAATCGTCTAACCCGTTGGACAGGGTGTGGCAAAACTTCCGGGAG
>JANXSH010001316.1 GCA_025356615.1 Planctomycetia bacterium
TCGCTTCGCTCGACCCACCCTACCTCCTTCGTTCAACGCTACTAAACCAAGTTCATGTAGGGACAGTTCACAACGGATTGGTCCCGCGAAGATACGGGTTCGATCGTTTCTCCTGGCCGGTAGTCGTGACCGGGCCGTGGCCGGGGTAGACGATGGCGTCGTCCGGCAGCGTGAACAGCTTCTCGCGGATGCCGGAGAGGAGCAGGGGGCCGTCGCCGCCGGGGAAGTCGTACCGGCCGATGCTGCCGCGAAAGAGGACATCGCCGCCGAAGACGTGGGCCGGCGTGGCGCGATGGACGAAGACGACGTGCCCCGGCGAGTGGCCGGGGATGTGCAAGACTTCGAGGCGGATGCCGGCGTATTCGACGATGTCGCCCTCGTTGACGACGCGGTCGGCCGGAGGGCTGGTGATCGGCTGGCCGAACATGGCGCTGAGGTTGGCCCAGGCGTCCGTCAGCATGGGGGCGTCGATCTCGCCGATGACGAGCGGGGCTTCGGGGAAGGCCCTTTTCATCGCCTCGTTGCCGCCGATGTGGTCCGCGTGGCCGTGCGTGTCGAGGATGGCGGCGACGGTGAGGCCGTGCCGGGCAAGGCACTCGAGGATCAGTTCCGGCTCCAGGCCGGGGTCGATGACCAGGGCGTCGTCACGGTCGTCGAGCCAGACGACGTAAGTGTTCTCGTCGAAGGGGACCGAAACGATCGTCTCGACCTGTAGGCGCATGAGTATTCTCCCGATCACCGAGGGCGGACGACTCTATTTAGCCTAGTGTACAAGCTGTCAACGCCGTGGTCGAATCGTGAACAGGATCGGCACCTCTGCGCGGAAGCCGAGGTCTTGCGTCCCCTGCCCCACGTCGAACCCCAGCGTCGCCTCGCGCTTGCCCGTTTGGCGCGGGGTCAGGCGGAGGACGCGATACTCGAGGCGCTGCCCGGTGAGCCTGTTGGCGAACGGCTTGCCGTTGAGGATCGACGCCTCGACCCAGCGGTCGGCGTCCTTCTTGCCCGCGATGATAGCTTGATCGCCGGAGACCGCGAGCGGGTGCGTGACGCCGCCCTGGTTGTGGACCTTCACGAGGAAGAGTGTCGGCTCGTCGCGGACAAGGGTGGCAGGGTGGGGGCCGCGTGCGGCCTTGACGCGGCTCTCGGGGTTGACGCTAACAATGACGAGGCAATGCGCGTCGAGCAGCCGTTGCACGGATCGGGAGGCAACCTCCGGGTCGGCCTCGTCGTCGTTGAGGAGGGCGCGAATCTCCTCGGCCGTCTTCACGGGCAAGGGGGCTTTCAACGTCTCGAGGCGCGTAAGCAGTTCCCGCGTCTGGACGCGCAGGGCGGGCCAATCCGCCTCCACGACGGGCAACGGCGGGTCCGGGGAATCCGGCACCGCCGCGACGAGGAAGAGCGCGAGGAAGAGGGACATGAGACGACTCACTTGTTGGGACGAAGGTTGTTGGGCGGGTGCCGCGTGCCGTAGACGAAGTCGAGGCTATACCTCGTCCGAGCAGAGAGGCCATTCACATTCGCAGTCGATCGCCGAAGCGTTCGCGGAGTAGGGATTTCGTCTGCCGGGAGAAATGGTTGCCCCCCAACCAGAGGGTGTCGAGGCCGTCCAGTAGGTCAGATCCCGCCAGCGCCATTCCGCCCTCATCGCGGATGCCAGCCTGACGCAGGTCGAGTTCACGCAGCGCGCTGCGGCTGGGGGAAGCGGCGAAGCCGATGGCCCCGTCGTCCTCCAGGAGGTTGTAGTTGAGGTAGAGTCGGGCCAGGCGCGGCAGGTTCTCGGCCCAGGCGAGGGAGATCGCCCCGCCAGGGCCGATGCGGTTGTTGACGAGGTAGAGCGTCGAGAGTGCCCGCAAGCCCAAGGAGTCGCCGATCGCCTCGGCCCCGGCGTCTCCGATGCGGTTATCACGGAGGTCGAGTTCGGCCAGGTTCGACCAGTTGGCCCCGTCCAGGAGGAGACTCACGTCCCGGTCCACGAGGTGATTCCCCGACAGATAGAGTTCCTCGAGCCGAACCAAGAAAGGCGATCGGGCCAGATGTTCCACGGTCCCATTGCCGAGGTCGTTGTAGTGCAGCAGTAGCGCCCGAAGATTCGTGAGGTGGGGCGACCGACTGAGCGTATGGAGGCCGACCGGGCCGAGGGTCGGATTGTTCCCGAGGTTCAACTCGGTGAGCCGCGACAGGTCGGCGCACTCGGACAGCCTCAGTGCATCAGCGGCGTCGATGTGCCCCACTTGCAGGCGGCGAATCGGCGCAACCGCGAAGAGGGCGGCCGCGTGCCGGAGGAAGACCTCGACATCGTTCACGAACACCGCCTCGACGAATCCGCCGGAGAAGTCCTCCCAGTTGACCCCCTCGAGGGCGGGCAGCTCGGCGCGCCATCTGGCCTCGTTTTCCTGAACGAATGCCTCCTCGCGGCTGAGGAGCTCTCGGTGTCGGCCGTCCTCGACACTTTTCTTTCGCCGCTCGACCTGGACCCGGATGAACTCGGCGCGGGCCGAGTCGCCCCGGTCGTCGAGCCAGTCGGCGTAGATGAGCCGGGTGGCGTCGTCGTCGGGATGGGCGCAGATGTCCTCGAGAAAGGCCTCGTCGTGCGTCGTCGGCATGAGTCCGTCCTCCGAATGGGTGGTCGTATTCTATCGGAGCGGACGCGGAGGCGGGAGGGGGCGCGCGAATCACGGTGCGCTTGCAAGGCCGGGGGCGGGTCGCGATAATGGCATCAGGGCAACGAATCCGACGGGAGAAGACATGACGGAGGACGAGTGGCGAACGAGCGCCCAGCCGAGGCTCATGCTCGACTGGCTGGAGACGAACCATTGCGCGACGGCGCGCAAGAAGCGCCTGTTCGCCTTCTCGGCGTGTCGGCTCGGGTGGAAGGAGTTGCGCCCCGAGGTGCGACGGCTGATCGAGGTGGCGGAAGATCATGTCGAAAATCCATCTCCCGGAGGGGCAAACACCTTGTTCGAGAGCCGACTCCATGACGCGCTCCTGGCGCTCTTGCGAGTCACCTTGACGAACCTCGAAAGCGCCACGTTCCACCTGGTCGGCTACGCGGTGGACAGCAACGGCGGGGCTCCTCCCTTGCTCGCGGCGGTCGAGGATCTCGGCGAAGTCGCCCCTCCGAAGGCTCTGGCGGCGCTTTTGGTCGAGCAGTTCGGCAACCCCTTCCGTAAGGCTCGTTGGGTGAGTGCGCAACTCCGCGACCGGATCGACACCTGGTCCCGCGAAACGCGCCCGACCGACCTGCTCCTCGTCCGCGAGTGGCTGACCTGGGAAGGCGGCCTCGTGACGGGCCTGGCGCGGGCCATCGACGAGGAGCGAGCCTGGGACCGGATGCCGATCCTCGCCGACGCCCTCGAGGACGCCGGGTGCAACGAGCCGGCGTTGCTCGACCACCTGCGTCAGGGCGGGGGGCATGCGCGCGGGTGCTGGGTGTTAGATTTGCTGCTGGGGAAGGAGTGAGGATAGAGGAAGCAGTAGCCTTCCCATTACCCCCGACGGCACCCTCGCCGTGGCCTGCGTCACGCGGCAGGGTGTCGTGGAGTGATGCGACTCACCCTGCAGACTTACGCAGTCGCTCCAACTCGGCCTGCATGTCCGCGAGCTGACGCGCCTGGTCGCCGAGCAGGCGATCCTTGTCGCCGATCACGCGATCCTTGTCGCCGAGTTCCTGGCGAAGGACCACATTTTCCTTGTCCTTCCGGTCCAACTCTTTGTCCTTCTGCTTCAACATGACCTGAAACTCCATCGGGATCGGGAGCAGTTTGCCCTTCCACCAGTAACGCGCCCAGCCTTCGAGGAGTGCGATCGTCAGGTCGAGTTCGCGGATCGCGTAGCGGCCCTCGTCGTCCGGGAGTACGCTGGCGTACTTGCCCGTTCGCTTGTTGAACCTGAACAACGTCAACTCCTGCTCATCCGGGTGGAACATCAGGTAGTAGGGCACCTTCAGTTCGATCTCGTACTTGTCGTAGCTCTGCTGGTAGTCCTTCCGGCTGTTGCTCTTCGACTGATACTCGAAGACGACGAACGGCCGGGCGGCCTGGATCGGGATCGCGAAGTTCGTACTCACCTTGGGTTTCTTCTCGGCGACGACGACCATGTTGTCCGGCACCACCCGACGCAGCTTGTTCTTCTCGTCGCGCCACTGGATCAGTAACTCATTGTAGACATGAACGTCGGGCCGCTCGACGACGACGAAGTCGAGACTGGCGACGGTGATCTTGCGCTGCGTGGCCTGGGCGACGGATTCCATGAAATGCTCCGGGTGCGCCTCCTTGAGAAATTCGAGGTACTCCTGGGCAGCATCGTTGAAATACATCTGTGTCATCTGATACGTCGATTGTTTTTTCATGGCCTCTCCTCCCGGAATCGTACAAACGCAGTCTACCCACTCCGCTCCGCTCGATCCAAGATCAATCCGCCCCGAGATATTTCACCACACGGTCGATCAGCACCTCGCGGACTCCGGTATAGAAGTGGTCCGCCCCGTGGATCGTCGCCACTCCGACGCCACCAGCGACACTCGCGATTGCATCCGCCGCATCACGGAAGGCCATGTTGTCCCGCCCCTCGATCGAGCCGAAGGTGACGAGCGTCGGACAAGCCACCTTTTCGATCCACTTCAGGTAGTTGTAGCGCTCGTCCGGGCCG
>JANXSH010001320.1 GCA_025356615.1 Planctomycetia bacterium
CTTGTTTGCCGCGCGAGGCGATGGCCAACACGCAGGCCGCCGCCTGTTCGAGCCACCACACGACGCTCGAGGACTCCCACGGGTCGAGCACATCGAGCAGGTGGTGCGGCACCCTTTTGCGGTCCGCCGCGTCTGGCTTCGCGGTGCCGATGTCCATGCTGCGGTACAGCGTCATCGAATCGACGCACACGATCTCGGCGTCGAGCCTCTCTGCCAGCTCGAGCGCGAGGCCGCTCTTGCCGGACCCCGTCGGGCCGGTGAGGATGAGACAGTCCGTGAACGCCTCGAGGCTCATCCCGCCGATTACAGACGATCGGCGACGACTTGCCAAGGGGAGTCGCGGGATGTGTGGGAAGAAGTGAATCACAGAATCACGGAGAACAGAAGATGGGAGGAAACAATTCCGCGCGGCATCCCTTGCCACCACCCGACGGCGTCTGCTACAGTACCATTCTCCTTATGCACGACTCTCCCAACACTGTGAGCCTATGCGAAGCACCGCCCGACGGATCTTCGATCGCGGACCCAAGCGAGCTACAGGGGGGGGGGGGGTATACTCTTCCCTCTGCCCGCCTCCGTCTCATGAATCTGGAAGACCGGCTCGCGCCGGGGAACCTACTCGGTGAAGCGCTCGCCCTGGCGATGCCCGCGCAAGTCATTTCCTTGTTTAGTCTTCCGTTAGAGAGTGTGGATTCGTCGGCCCCGACGCTGGTGACTGTGGTCCCGAACGACCCCCATCCCAGCATCGACCCCGGCGTCACGCTGACTTCGTGGATCGGCCCCGTCGGCGAGACCTTTACGAGTGTCGCCACGGCGACCCAAGAGTCGGCCCCCATCGCCTTCGACCCGTCGCTGAACGACGAACTGTTCGCGTCCACCACGCCAACACTCGCGCAGTTCAGTCCCTCGGCGGACACGCCAGCGCCGAGCGCGGGAGCATTCGGCGGCCTGTCGGCCTCGCCGATGGAGGCGACGTTCTCGACGAGCAGCAGCTCACCGCCAGCCTCCAGCGCTTCTCCTCCGGTGGTGCCTCCGCCAGGGATGAACCCGCCTTCATCGCCGCCGACGGCGAACAACGATGCGTACAACGTCAGCAATGGGACGATCTCGGTTCCCGCCTCCGGCGTGCTGGCGAACGACACCAACCCCGGCGGTCAGCCGATGTCGGCTTCGATCGTCGCCTCGGCCAGCCACGGCATGGCGATGCTGAATTCGGACGGCTCGTTCAGCTACACCGCCACCAATGGCTACCTGGGGGCCGATAGCTTCACCTATCGGGTGACGGCGGGCGGACTGACCTCGAACGTCGCCACGGTCTCGTTGACGGTAAACGCTCCGGTGCCGACGGCGAATGACGACACCTACCTCCTTCCCTCGAACGGTAGCCCGCTGGTGGTCGCGGCCCCTGTCGGCGTGCTAGCGAACGACATCGGGGCTGCTGGCCAGACTCTAACATCGGTGCTGGACACCTCTCCGAGCCACGGCACACTTACCCTGAACTCGGACGGATCATTCGGTTACACTCTCGCGTCGGGCTACAACGGGAACGACAGTTTCACCTACCACGACACCTCGGGCGGCGTGTCCACGAACGTGGCTACCGTGACCCTCATCGCCCCGCGCGACCCCGCCTACTCGATACACCACGACACCGTTCTCGCGATCGACGCGAACTCGGGCGTCCTTGCTTATTACAGCGGTACGCCTGGAGCGGCTCTGACTGTGGTGTTGGCTGTCGGCCCCACCCACGGCCCCTTCTCCCTCCAGAACAATGGCAGTTTCGTCTACCAACCGACGGCAAGTTACGTCGGCGGCGACTCGTTCTCCTATCGCATCCGCGAGAACGGTGTCCTCACCGGTGGGACGCACACGGCGACCATCGATGTCACGAACTCGGCCCCCGTCGCCTCGTCCGCCTCCTATCTGGTCCACGCGGGGCAACTCCTGGTAGGGGGACTCTCCGGTAGTGTCTACGACGCCGACACTCAGGACACGCTGAACTTTAGCGTCAATCAGGGACCGGCACATGGCGCGCTGACGCTCAATGCGGACGGCAGTTTCCAATTCCGAGCGGTCGTCGGCTACGTCGGTTCGGATTCGTTCGTCTACGCGGTGAACGACGGGGCGGCGACGGCCACGGCCACGGTAACGATCAAGGTCGCTGACTATGCCCCAGTGGCGGTGGACCAGTCGTTCGACCTCGCCAAGGGGGGGCGGCTCGCCCCGGACCTCAGCCGAGCGCTCGCCCAAATGGGTGCCTACGACCAAGATGCAGACAACTTGACGGCCCAATTGGTGGCCGGACCCGCGCACGCAGCAAACTTCATCCTGGCACCGGATGGCACGTTCGACTACACGCCAGTCCCTTCCTATGAGGGCACCGACTCCTTCACCTTTCGCGTCAGCGACGGAACGCTGTGGAGCAACACGGCGGTCGTGACGCTGAACGTCAGCAGTGGCCCGATCGGCCACGAGGATCTCTACAGGGTGCCTACCAACGGCGACCTCACGATTTCCGACGGCGAAGGTGTGCTGGCCAACGATTTCGTCCCGCCGAGCGCGTCCGTCGGCGCGTACCTCGCAGATGCTCCTTCGGTGGGCACGGTGGTACTCGGAGTCGGGGGCGGCTTCCACTATGTCGTCGATACCACTCAGCCGATGCCCGATAGCGTCACGTTCACCTACGCCTTCTACGCGGCTGCTCCCCCACCGAACCAGCCGCGTTATCTCTATCCGGTCCGACTCCTGCTTCGGGCACTGACTCCCCCGATCCAAGTGTTCAGCGAGACGTATTCGGGGGATGCGGTACGGACGATCACAAGTGATTTTGGCGATCCAGAGTCTTCCACATGGGAGCCTCTCAAGAATCGCGTTCCGATCGCGTTCGTCTCTGGAAAGAAGATGAACCTGGTGGTGACGTTCGACACTTCGGCAACCGACAAGATTTCCTCCAAGTTTACTGCCGTGAACTCCTCCGCGGGTCCGAACTTGGTGTTCGATGTATCCACGGCTCCGGCCCCAAAGGTCGTCTTCGACAAGCAAATCAACACGCTCGTCTTCACCTGGAAGGATGTGATCGTCCCTGCACGATTCGCGAGGAGCGTGGACGAACAGTGGGAACTTCGACCCAAATGGTATCAGGGACCGGTGGACGCGATCCAGGCCACCAATCGGTCTCAGTTTACGTTCTACAGCCTCGCCGCTGCTCCGCCCAAGGGATTGATCCTGTATCATACCGTCGTCCGCACCGGAGCGTTCGCGACGCTAACCACGGACGGCAGCCCTGACGCGATCAAGAAGGCCATCATGGCCAAGTTCGGCACGCTCAGCATCCAGAGCGCCACGCTCACGGACCAGAACAACCTCCCCTTGATTCTGACCTACTGGAAAGACTGGCTGGGCCAGGCGAACTTCCTCGTACCGGACTTGGTCTCGACCGGAGATGGCGTTTGCGGGGCGTGGTCGCGGTTCTTCATCGCGGTCGTACAGTCGCAGGGGGTAAATCCCCTCGACACCGCGTATCGCGCCGTCTTTCTGTCGAAGCCGAAGCTGGTCGCGCAAAAGATCGTGGACCCCAAGGCAGTTCCCGCGTTCTTGGACAAAACGACGCGAGTTACCGATCCGTCCTTGAATGTAGGCTTCTATGTGAAGGCATGGACCGAGGTCGGGAACGTGCCGTTCGTCAACACCTACACTGGCTCCTCGCTCGTTGCTGGCACCGCGCTCATTGCTGGCTCCTTCAAATGGGACATCGAGAGGGTGAAAAAAACGTTGAATACGCTACCGGGACAAGGGAATCTCAACCCACGTCCTGTATTCGTGGACCACGCGCTCGTGCTAATCACGGTGAAGGGTGCCAACGGGCAAGATACGACGGTCCTCTTCGATCCCAGCTACGGGGCGACCTATAACGGGGCGGATGATAACGCACGGCTGCTCGACTTCCAGCAGAAGGCCATCGCTTACGTCGGGGTGCAGACGAAGACCGCCGACAACGCTGATCGCAATCTCATAAAGTATAAAGTCACCTTCACGAAGATCGACAACAACACGCCCCGATTGTTTGGCTTCGACGAGTTCCAATAGCTCCGTCAGACGGAATCGGTCGCCTGTTTCGGTGACTTCCAAATTTGCGACATCGAGAGGAACACCCATGCTTCGCACCTTAGCTGCCTCGGTCGCTCTCGTACTCCTGGCGGTGTCCGCCTTGTGTGGGAAGGCCGTTCCCTTGCCGAAGGAGTGCCCGATTCGCCATGCCGTCGCGCACGCTGGCCACTCGTGGGCCATGTATAGCAAGTTCGACACCGCCAGAGTTTGGGCTATCCCCCTCTCCGATCTCAGCAAGGGGATCGATGTCTTCGTCGGACGGTCGAACACAGCACCGCCTCGATTCCATATCGGCCAAGGCTCCCTCTGGGTGAGCACCACGGACACATCGCCAATGTGGTACTCGAGACCGTCTGCTTACGAATGTAGCGACCAACTCACCCGGTTCCCGACGAGCAAATTGCTGAAGGGGGACAAGTTGACGGAGGACGAGAAGGACGGTAGGATCGACGGGGATAAATCCTGTGGTCACATTTTCGTGACAAGCATGACTAATTGGATCCGCAGTGCCGCGCGCGATGTCGGCTACGGCATGGAACCGAAGCTCTACTCGGGCACCATCGCGACCGGACCCACGTCCGCGCGCCAGTTCGTGACGAGCTGCTACCGCTTCTCGAAGAAGGGGGCCAAACTCGTAGACGGCATCGTCATGACCGAGCGGGACACGAAGAAACCCGTGTGGTCGTTGACGGCCTACACCGTCCGGCAGAAGGCAGACGAGTGGTGGGAGAAGGATTTCAACGTCCAGTTCACGTTCCGCGAGCCGTTCACGGTGTTCGATGTGGGGCGCTACTCCTACTTCCTCACCGACTCCGGCTCGCTCTACCGCGTGTTCTCGGGTGCGAATTGGGCCATGACGCGGACGGCCCACCCCGTCTGGGAGGACAAGAAGCGGCCCATCGTGGCACTGGTCGAGGACGCGGACGAGAAGCAGGCCTACCTGTTCGTCGGCCCCGAGAAGGAGGGGGGGAAGCCCGCCTACTTCGCTGCGGGTCAGAAGCCCGAGTTGGTTCCCTACGACCCGGCCGACCTGCCGCAGCTGAAGAACGCCCCGGACAAGGACAAGCTGAAGAACTCGAACTATGCGTCGGCCGTCGAGGCCCAGCGATACGCCCTGCTGCTCGTGAAGAAACGGCTCATCAAAGCACCCAAGCCCTGAACCCGAGGAAGAGGCAGGCCGACGCGGACCGATCACGGCACCTCGTCCCATGCGCTGATGGGCTGACCCGTCAGTTCGTAGACCTCGAGCGAGAATCACTCGGCGGACGTTGTTCGCGTGGATGCGTCCCGCCGCGACGGGATCGACCGCCGCGAGGCGGGTGTGTAGCGCCTCGACGCCGTCCAGTTTGTTGTAGACGGCAGTAAGAGAGGCGGCGACGGATCCGGGGTTGGTCTGGTAGGCGCTACAGACGGAGGGCTGCTTACCGCAGACGACGAGACTGATCAGTTCGACCAGGGAAGAGAAGGTCACCTCGAGGGTGTATTGCTTGTTGGCGTGGTCCTCGAATAACCGATCGAGGTCGCTGGGTGCCAGGGCGTGTTCGATCAGACTGCGGTCCATGACGCTAAGGGGGATCGAGGCGAGGGACGGCGAAAACAGGGGATCCAGTAGCATAAGGTGGCCTCCAGCCGAGAATTCGCTATCTCTTTACCCGTACTGGAGTTCTGTCAGATTAACAACACGTTGGAAGGCATGCCTCTTCGGGGTAGAATACCATCAACTTCACCCTTCGTCCGACGGTATTGCGACTAAACGAGATCGAGGAAACGCCTCCCGGAAAACGGGCCGTTTGGTACGAGGCGCGAGCCGCGTTGAAACCCAGAGCCACAGCGGTGACAAAGTGATTCGCTCTCTTTCCGCTTTTTGCTCGTCCCATTCCTGACCGAATTGCCCACCCTCGACGTGTCATTCCTCGAGAACTCGCTTCCCTCGAAGCCGCCCGTCGGATAAAATTAAAAAAATCTGTCACAAAGAGAATCGATTCGGTGATGATAGTCTGACGTGGAGTCCACGCGCGGCGGGGAACACCCCGACTGTGGCGGGAGGACGAGATCAGAAACCACGAAGAGGAAGATCCCATGAAGGTTCGTCTCCTGGCCGCGCTGGCTTTTTCCGCGCTGGCATTCCTGATGACGGCTCACGCGCAAGAGCTGGTCAAGCCCGGCAAGTCAGATCGGCCCGCCTCACCTGAGATCAAGGGCGACCCGAAGGCGCTGATCGGCGACACCGCCCTCCGACAGGCGCAGATGAAGCGCCTCTTCGAGTCCGTGCGAAACCGCCTATCCTCGATGGCGATCCGGCTCGACAACGGCAACGACAAAGACAAAGAAAAGGCCAAGTCGCTCCGCAAGGCCCTCAAGCTGGCCAGCGACCGCGCGACGGAAGGCCGATTCGACAGCCTCATCCGCGAGCTGACCCGGCCCGACGCCGACCAGAGCATCGACATCTTGAGGCAGGCCGTCGCGGAAAACGCGGCCGTCCGCAAGGACATCCAGGAGATCATCAAGCTCCTCAGTCGTGACGAAACGTCGGACAACAGGGAGCAGATGGACAAGACCGCGAAGCTCCTCGAGCAACTCAAGGAGTTGATCGCGAAGCAAGAGCGCGTCCGCGCCCAGACCGAGATGGGCCGCAAGGACAACAAGGCTCTCGAAAAGGACCAGAACAAGGTCACGAAGGAGACGAAGGAGGTCGCCGACGGCAAGAAGGAAACGAAGAAGGAAGAGAAGGATTACAGCCGAGGCGAAGCCAAGGGCGAAGGCAAAGAAGGGGCCGACAAGAAGGGCGAGGCCCGCGAAGACATCTACTCCAAGGCCGAGGGCAAGACCGGCGAAGACAAGCCCGGTGCCGTAGGCAAAGAAGGCAAGCCCGGCGAAGAGAAGCCCGGCGACGGCAAGGGGCCGGAGTCGAAGGACGCCAAGTCCGGCGAGTCGAAGGAAGGCAAGCCCGGCGAAGGCAAGCCCGGCGAGAGTAAGGAAGGCAAGCCCGGCGACCCGAAGGAAGGCAAGCCCGGCGAGAGTAAGACGGGCGAGTCGAAGGACGGCAAGGAAGGCAAGCCCGGCGAGAGTAAGCCCGGCGACGGCAAGGGGCCGGAGTCGAAGGACGGCAAGGAAGGCGAGTCGAAGGACGGCAAGGGCGGCGAGGCCAAAGAAGGCAAGCCCGGCGAGTCGAAGGACGGCAAGGGCGGCGAAGGCAAGCCCGGCGAGGCCAAGAGCGAAGGCAAGCCCGCAGCCGGCAACGACACCCCGAAGGAAGGCAAGCCCGGCGAAGGCAAGGGCGGCGACCCGAAGGACGGCAAGGGCGGCGAGGGCAAAGAAGGCAAGGGCGGCGAGTCGAAGGACGGCAAGTCCGGCGAAGCCAAGCCCGGCTCGGACAAGGGCGGCGAAGGCAAGCCCGGCCAGGCCAAGCAGGGCGAAGGCAAGCCCGGCGGCGGCAAGGAAGGCAAGCCCGGAGCCGGCGACGGCAAGGGCAAGCCCGGCGAGGCCAAGCCCGGCGACGGCAAGCCCGGCGGCAAGGGCGAGGCCAAGCCCGGTAAGGGCGGTG
>JANXSH010001324.1 GCA_025356615.1 Planctomycetia bacterium
GGCGAGTTTGCTGCCTTGAACTCAGGAGGAATGGAGATGCGAACGAAACAACAGCCGAGAACGAAGACCCGACGCTGGACGAAGGCGGAGTATTATCGGCTCGGCGAACTCGGCTTCTTCCACGGCCAACGTGTCGAACTCGTCGAGGGGAAGCTCATGGTCCACAGCCCGCAGAAATCGTTGCATGCTGGAATCATCGAGTTGTTGACGGAAGTCCTACCGCCTTTGATGCCTCCCAGACATAAACTTCGGATTCAGCTACCTCTCGACCTGGGACAAACGAGCGAGCCGGAACCCGACTGCACGATCGTCCTGGCGACCAGCCGCCAGAATCTGGCTGGCCATCCGACGAGCGCCGTCCTCGTCATCGAGGTGGCCGACTCGTCGCTGTCCTACGACCGGCGGCGAAAGGGCAGCCTCTACGCACGGGCGGGGATTCAAGACTATTGGATCATCAATCTCGTAGACAACCGGGTCGAGGTCTACCGCGACCCGATCCCGGACGCCGCAGCGCGCTACGGCCACCGCTACGCCTCGCGCGTCGATCTCGTGCCGCCCGCGACGATCGCGCCGCTGGCCCTTCCGGGGGTCATCCTCGCCGTGGCGAGTTTGCTGCCTTGAGATCCCGCCGACATCTGCTAGACTACTACATAGACCGAAGACCACGCGGGGACGGAGGCGAGGTGATGGCGGAGCAGAAAACGATCCTGGTGGTGGACGACGACCTCGAGTTGAGCGACGGCCTCCGGGCCATGCTCGAGCGGTCGGGCTATCGTGTCATCCAGGCCCGCGACGGGCACCAGGCCAAGCAGCAGGTCTACGCCCAGCGGCCCGACCTCGTCATCCTCGACATGATGATGCCGCGCATGGGCGGCTACCCGGTCCTCGAGCATTTCAAGGACAAGGCCGACGCCCCGCCCATCATCATGATGACCGCCAACGAGGGCAGCCGGCACAAGGCGTATGCCGAGTACCTCGGCGTCATCGACTACATGCGCAAGCCGTTCGCGATGGAGAAGCTGCTGGAGGCGGTCGAGAGGGCGCTCGCCGCGCCGCCGCGTGTGGTGAAGCCCGGCGAGGTCCCAGAGTGAGCGCACTGATCGAGGCCGCCAGCGTCCTGCTCGCGCGATCGTCCGGGGCGGAGGAAGTCTACTTCGTCGGTCGAGCGCCCAATCTTCGCTTCATGGGCGGGATGGTCGCGTTCCCCGGCGGCAAGGTCCACGGCGACGACGCCCGACTGTCCCGTCCCGATGCCGGTCTGTCGATCCGCATGGTTTGCGCGATCCGCGAACTCTTCGAGGAGACCGGCGTCCTCCTCGCCCGTCGCGAGGACGGACCTCCTGTCGAACCGCGTGCCGGCTTCGACGGCTGGCGGCGATCCCTCCTCGACGAGAGCCGATCGTTCGCCGACATTCTCGCCGAAGGCGGCCTCCACCTCGACCCGATCGACCTGCGCCCCGCGGGCCACCTCATTACGCCACAGTTCGCCCCGATGCGGTTCGACACGGCGTTCTTCGTCGCGCACCTGCCGCCGCTCCAGGAGCCGAGCGTCTGGCCCGGCGAGTTGACGCACGGGTTCTGGGGGACCGCCGCGAGCGCCCTCCATCAGTGGCGACAGGGGTTGCTCTTGCCCACCCCGCCGACCGTCTCGATCCTCCAGGCGATCGAGGGGCGACCCGTTCGCGAGCTGCCCGAGCGACTCGCGCCGCTGCTGGCTCGGCTCGACCGCGGCGAGATGCCGCCCATCTGGTTCAGCCCCGGCGTCCTCATGGTGCCGCTCGACTGCCGGGGGTTGCCGCCGACGACGCACACCAACACCCTGATCGTCGGCACCGGCCCGGCCTACCTCATCGACCCCGGCCCGGTGGACCCCGTCGAGCAAGAGAAACTCTTCGCCGTCCTCGCGGATCGGCGGATCGACGCCATCGTCCTCTCGCACCACCACCCCGACCACGTCGGGGCGGCGACGGTTTGCGCCCGCCGCCTCGGCGTGCCGATCCTGGCGCACCGCCTGACCGCCGACTTACTCGCGGGCCATGTCGTCGTCGATCGCCTGATCGGCGACGGCGAAATCTTCGACCTGGGGCAGGCCCCGCATGGCCGGGGCAAGTGGGCCATGCTCGCCGTCTTCACGCCGGGCCACGCGCCGGGCCACCTCGCGTTCTACATCCCGGACTACCAACTCCTGCTCGTCGGCGACATGATTTCTACGCTGTCGTCGATGATTATCAGCCCCGAGGACGGGGATGTCGCCGCCTACGTCCGCTCGCTGGAACTGCTCGAGCGCTACCCCGCCCGGCTGCTGATGCCCGCCCACGGGGGGCCGACGACCCGGACGGCGGCGATCCTCCGCGAGGCCATCACCCACCGCGCGTTGCGCGAGGAACAGATCCTCGAGTCGCTGGGCCGACAGCCGTGTTCCCTCGACGAACTCGCCGCCGAGATGTATCGAGGCTTCCCCCCCGCGACGGTGAAACTCGGCCGGATGCAGATCCACGCGGGGCTTATCAAGCTCGAGCGCGAGAGGCGAGCCATCGCCCTGGGCGGCGATCGATGGCAGCGAGTCGGGGGGTAGGAGCCGTCACCCAAGATCGACGGTGATCGACCATGCAGAAGAATCGGCGTTCGAGAATAATCGAGACGAACTACGGTCAAGCCTGCGGCTGGTATGTCGAAGTCGAGGGACGGAAGTTGGCCGTCCTGACGGACCCGCAGTGGGACGACATGTTCTGGGTCAGCTATCGCATGGAGCCGTTGACCGAAGACGCCGAGGAGAGGGCGTTGCTCTACACCGCCGAGTTCTGGTATTGCGGAAAGGTCGTCTACCGGAATCGCGAGTTCGACGAGGTGGTCACGGCCTTCGTCGGTGGCCCAGGGTACGGGCCCGTCGCGGAGACGGGGCGTCTCTCGATGCGGGGGCTGTACCTGATGGTGCCGGATCATCCGTGGGGCTGGGTGTTCTCGTGGTGGAAACGCTTTTGGTACTGCTGACGCGGTAGTCGCCAGTTCGGGAGAAGCCTGCGTTCGAGGATACAGATTCCCTCGCGTCAAGGGTTGGCAGCCTTACGTCGGGCCAACTCAGCGACGAAGGCCGCGTATTCGGGAGATTTGAGACCCCGACGACTGGCTTTGCGCGCTCGCGCCTTGTTCTCTGTTAGCAAGGACACAGGATCGAACCATAGGCCGGGGAATGCGATGGAACGAATAAGCCCGTCCGCATCGAACGGGCGCTCCACGAACACTTCATCCTGTAGGGTGAACCACCACACACGTTGGGAGCGCAAGGCGACTACGATGTATTCCTGTACGCCGTGGCGCTCGTAGTCCGATTTCTTCCGGTGGAGGTCGATCGACTGAGTTGCGGATGCGATCTCGATCACCAGTTCCGGGGCACCAACGATGTATTCATCCTTGAAAACGACCTGCCCTCCCGAATCCGGTTGGATCAGCAACATGAGGTCCGGTTGAGGCTCGCTTTCCGGGCCGAGAAAGGCGCTGATGCCGCAATGCGACTCGATCCCAGGCGTCTTGTCCTCGTAGGCAATGATCGTCCGGTAGGCCACCCCGGACGAGTTCGAATGCGGTCGTTTCATAGGCGAAGGCATGAACACTTCTCCTCCGATCAACTCCGCGCGCGTGCCCGGAGGCATT
>JANXSH010001354.1 GCA_025356615.1 Planctomycetia bacterium
TTTGCAACGAAACTCGACCTCTGGGACGAAAAATAAGGACTTACGTCGATTCGGCAAGGACTTACGTCGAGAAAGTCGAGTTTCGTTGCAAAGCCGCCGAAGAGAAGCAACGACTTGCGTGACAAGTAGATTTTCGAGAAAAATGGTGGCGAGCGCGACAAGAGGATTGACAACGGTGGAATCATTGATAGGATTGTTCAGCAGAATGAGACATGATCGGTGGTTCGTCCGAGAGCTGGGCACGGGAGGAATACAACCCGTCGTGACCGGAATCGAAGGCTCGAGGCCCAATAAGCCGTCAGGTGCTGGTGTCTCCGCTCACAAAACCTGCAATGGATTCGGGCACGAGTGACGAGCCAATGGCACGGGATTTTTTGCATGAATTCGGGGCGTACCGGATAGTGACACCGCCATGTCGTCGATACCGAATTGGTTGCAGGTGTTGTGAGCGACGACACTAGCGACACGAACTCCGCCGACTGGACCGATGCAGGCGGAATTGCTTGCGGAGCGACGTTTACTCTCGGGTTGACGCGGCTTGGACGGCGCAGGCCAAGCTCTGTTTCGGTCCCACACCTCTAGGAGGGTATTCGCATGGTGGCAAAGTGGTGGCGAATGTGCCTACTAACCGTGCTGATGAGTCTGCTGGCGACGCCAACAGGCCAGGCGGGGTTACTGACGCAGAGTGTAGTCCTGACCAACGTCGGCCCGACTGACTGGACCGCCGTGGTGACTTACGATAACCGCGACACTGTAGCGTTGGGCTGGACTCCAGGTTCTCCGGTCACCAAGACATCGAAAGGTGTGCTGGGGGTATTGGCAAACCTTGTTTCGAACGAACCCATTCGACTCGTATTTACCGAGAACGCTAAGGCAACGGTAACTGAAGATGTGTTTGGTACTGGTGCCTTACGATTTTCGCTCGCCGAAACTTTCGCGAACAGTTCTCCAGTCGATTGGAGTGGCTTCACGGCAAAACTGTTTGATCGCGACACGGATAATGACCTGAAGAACCCAATGGCGGGCGTGCCGCCTGATTCCTTCTCTAAGCTTCATCCCTCAGCGGCCCATTTCCATCCCTCCAGCGACCCGGCAAACTATAATCCGTTTGCGCTTCTGAATCGGCAGCAGACGATGACTTCGCTCATTTTCGCTGGTGCCACGGTCAGCCAGGGAACGGGGGCGTTCAATATCTACTCCCTGTCCACCCATGATATTCAGCACGAGGGCTTCCAGCGGCGTTTCGAGCTCGACCAGGCTCCAGTGCTCGTTCCTGAGCCGGCGAGCCTTACCCTGTTGTTGACCGGTATCATCGGTCTGGTTGGCTACGGTCACTACCGTCGCCGAAGGCCCTGCGACTGACCGTCCCGTGCATTCCATTGCGGACGACCGCTGGCGACATCGGGGTGGCGTGCGCGCGGTTCAACGTCCGACCGGTCTGATACACGTTCCCGGTGTTGCTGTCTCATTTTTCCGGGGCTGGGATTATGAGACAGTATCAGCGGGAACGTGTATGAGAGGTTTGACTGCTCAGGGCCAGAGTGGTTTGCAGTCGATCTGGTATGAAGCCTGCGCGACGACGTAGCATCAGTGTTCGAACTGGCCGTGAACACGGGAGTACACGCGGCGACTGCCAGCATCATACGGGGGTCGGCGGCTAGCAGTCTGGAGGTAGGTCAACGGTAACACTTCAGCCTTGTGAAGCGATTTTCTCTGGGAGTGGTGGCACTTGCCCTTTGCCTTTTGGTGTCCATCGCCTGCCCTCAGTGCCTCAACCCCGCTCTCGGTCCCGCTTCGAGATACTCCGTCGGGATGGTCTGGACTTCGGGAACGCCCTGCTCGCATTCTCCGAACCAGACGCCGGTGTGATCCTCCATGTCACCAGGCAACTCCTCTCCCGTCATCACGACGATGCCCACTTCCTGGTTGATCGTTACGAAATCGCCCTTCTGGAACATGGTTGAAAGCCTCCTCACCATAGGTATCCACGTCGAACCCTTGCCAAGTATAGCGAGCGGTTGTCGCTATCGTCTTGCCGCCTGCCGACCGTCAGCAGAATCTTCGGCGGCTGCGGCTGCGCGGGCATATGATATCCGCCTGCGTCTGCTTCCCCCCACGAGACCCCCTCCCATGCAACGCCTCCTCGCCGTGCGCGGCACCTTGCTCCTGTTCCTCGCCCTCGGCCTCGGTTTCGCCCAGATCGCGGAAACGGCCGCCCCGAAGCCTGCCGCCTCGATCTGGGGCGAGCCGATCGCGAAACAGCCCTTCGACACCCAGGTCTTCCGCCCCATCAAGGTCCCCGCCTGGCTGGAGGACACCGTCGGGTGCGGCTACACACTCTCCGTGATGGATCGCAAGGGTCGAATCGCGGCGGCGAAGCACGGCGTCACGATCAGCGAGATGGGCTTCGTCGATCCGTTCTACGCCTACTACGACAGCAAGCTCCTGAAGCGACGCAGCCCCCACGTCCCCCTCGGACGAATCGAAAAGGAGATCGCGGAGTACAAGGAACTCGGCGTCCGCATCCTCGCCGTCTACCCGCCCTGCCTCCAGGCAGAAGCCTACGAGAACCACCCCGACTGGAGGCGGATCGCCACGAACACGACGACCGTCCCCTCGGTGGACATGAAGAAGGAGCCGCACGGCGGCATGCTCTGCCTGCTGGGGCCGTATGGCGACTTCTTCATCGACGTGTTGGTCGAGATCCAGACCAAATACCCGGACGTGTCCGCCTACAGTTTCGACGGGCTGCACTACGGGGGCGTCTGTTACTGTAAGCACTGCCGCGCCAACTATCGTAAGGCTACCGGCAAAGACATTCCCAACGCCGACATGAACGATGTCGCCTTTCGACGCTACCAGCATTGGGCCGATCGCCGGATGGAGGATGTCGTTCGGCGCATGCAGACGCGGTTGAAGGCCATCAAACCCACGGTCGCGCTCGTCAGTTGGACGACGAACGCCGGGCGCTTCGGCCACTTCCTGAGCATCCCGCGCAACATGCCCGCGCGCATGAACCTCCTGCTCGACGCGCCGGACCAGGAGTTCTGGCTCGACGAGACGAACCGCGGCGCGACCATCGTCCCGGCGTTCGCCAACGCCTACATCTGGGCGACCACGAACCACCGCGTCGCCTTCAGCGAGCCGTACATCCTCAGCCACGGCAACCCCTACGGCAAGGACAGCTTCCCGCCCGAGGAGATCCAGCGCCGGATGATGCTGGCGCTGACCTACGGCGCTTCCCCGAGCATCGCCGTCGCCCAGCCGAAGAACCTCCAGAAGGAACTCTACGCCTGCCTCGACGAGGTCAAACGCCGCAAACCCTGGCTGACGCACAAGAAGCCGGAGCCGTGGGCCGCGATGGTGATGAGCGACAACACGCGCAACTTCTACGGCCGATCGGCGGGGCGCGTCGAGGAACGCTACATGGCCTCGGTGTTCGGCACCTTCCGCGCCGCCGTCGAGGAGCATTTGCCCACGACCGTCCTCAACGACTGGAACCTAAACCCGACCGATCTGGCACGCTACAAGGTGCTGATCCTGCCGAACACCGCCTGCCTGGATGATGCACAAGTCGCCGCCATCGATGAGTACGTCCGCAAGGGCGGCGGCCTCGTCGCCAGCCTGGACACGTCCCTCTTCGACGAGTTCGGCACCCCACGCGAGAACTTCGCCCTGTCGAAAGTCCTCGGCGTCACCTATCGCGGCCTCCCCGCACAGACCGCGAAGAAGGAGGACATCGACATCAACTTCGCGAAGTCGATCGGCCCGGACTACTGGGAGAAACGCAAGGACATCTTCGACTTCGTGCAGGACACGTCCTCGTTCCTCAACCAGGGCAAGATGAAGACCTACGTCGCGGATCAATCGGTCACGTTCAAGGGTGCCGCCGTGCGCGTCGGCCTGAAGGGCGGGAAGGGCGTCGGCACACTGCGTACCCGAACCGCCGGGGCCGAGGCGATGCCCGCCGTCGTGAAGCACACCCACGGCAAGGGGCGGGTCGTCTACCTCGCGGCGGGATTCGACTCGGCGTATTACCTCTACGCCTACCCCTACCAGCGCCTCATCCTCGCCCACGCGGTGCGCTGGGCCGCATCCGCGCCTCAGCCGGTCGTCGTCGAAGCCCCGATGTGCGTCCACTCGACGGTGATGCGCCAGACGAAGGGGAAGACGGAGAGGTTTATCGTCCACCTCTTCAGCGACCTGAACACGACGGCCTTCCACGCGCTGCCGAACGACGATGTCCCGTTGCGCGAGGAAGTCGTGCCGATCCATAACATCCGCGTGACGTTCTCGAGCGCCTACCGCTTCCGCACGATCCGCCTGGAGCCGGCGGGGAAGGAACTGAAGATCGAGAAGACGCCCACAGGGACGAGCGTCGTCGTGCCGAGGCTGGATGTGCATTCGATGGTCGTCGGAGAACTCGAGGCTCGATAGACTGTTCGGGAGTCCTCGTTCCTTCCCGCATCAGGAGTTCGCATCATGAGAATGGCCTCGCTGTGCCTCGCGTTCCTCGTCGCCGTGCCCGCTTACGCCGACGACAAGAAGCCCTCGTATGAAGTCGAAACGCGCAAGAACATTTCCTACCACGAAGGCAAGGACGCCGACGCGGTGCGTCACAAGCTCGATCTCTACCTGCCCAAGGGCGCGAAGGACTACCCGGTCTTCTTTTTCATCCACGGCGGTGGCTGGACCAACGGGAGTAAGAACGGCTTCGCCGCGCACGGCAAGACGTTCGCCTCGAACGGCATCGCCTTCGTCGCCGTCAACTATCGTCTCAGTCCGACCGTCAAGCACCCCGACCACGCGAAGGATGTCGCGGAGGCGTTCGCCTGGGTCGTCGCCAACCTCGGCAAGGACGGTGCGGACACGAAGCAAATCTTCGTCGCCGGCCACAGCGCCGGCGGGCACCTCGCGGCACTCCTCGCCACCGACGAGAGCTACCTGAAGTCCTACAAGCTCGGTCTGGCGAATATCAAGGGCGTCGTCCCCATCAGCGGCGTCTTCGACGTGAGCCACGAGCGTATGGCCCGGTCGTTCGGCGACGAGGACAGCCGAAAGGGCGCGTCGCCGATGACGCACATCGGCGACAAGCTGCCGCCGTTCCTGGTCCTCTACGCCGACAAGGAACTCGGCGCGCTGGGCGAGCAGGCCGAGGCGTTCGGCAAAGCGGTCAAGGAGAAGAAGGGCAAAATCGAGGTGAAGATGATCGAGAACCGCGACCACGGCACGATCATGCGAAACGCCTCGAGGGCGGACGACGAGGCGACGAAGGCGATCTTCGCCTTCATTCGCGGGAAGTAAGGCGACACCGAGGGGACCGAACCGAAAGGCCGGTCCCCTCGTACCGCTCTCGTGCGATCAATACCCGATCTTCTCGAAGAGATTCATCACCTCTTGCAGGGTGATCTCGGGAACGATGTCACCGAGGCCGAGTTCGACGCGATAGTTCGAGACCGGGGCGACCGCGATGACGAGGCCCAAGATCAGGAACGTGAAGATCCGTGACACCCAGCGGCGGTGGATGAACAGGGCCGCGAGCAGGAAGAAGACGCACGCGCCAGCCGCGCCGCCTATTGCAGCGTAGAACTGTTGGCTCGGGACCAGCGTGGCATCCCCGGCCATGCCGTTCAGTTTGCTCTTGGCCACCGTCGCATCAAACCTCTCGGTATGCCTTGCCTCATCTTTGTACTGGGGCAAGAACAGGAACAAGGCGGCGGAACTGAACATCGTGGCGAGGTAGAGGAAGGACAGCGTAAGGAATCCCTGGCGGCGCGTGACGAGACCGCCCACGAAGAAGAGCAACATCACCCCGGCCGCGACTCCGGGAATGATCGACGTGTAGTCCCCGAAATCGGCATCGATGCGGCTGACCTTCTGCTTACCGATCGTCGTCGCGAAACCTTCGGTCGCGTTGATCGTGGCGGGGGCGAGATACGGACTCGAGGCGATGGCCCCAAGGCCCAGGATGCCCAGGAAGAGGCAGGTCGTGCCGATCCAACTGAAGCGGCGTCGGACGACGGGCTTTTCGTCCTCCGACTTCGCGGAGACCTCGTCGGCCTCGACCGGCTTCGACTTCTTCGCGCGCGATCGGCGTGGGACAGGGGCATCCAAGGGCGGCTCATCGTCCTCGACGATGATGGCCTGCATGGGTGCCGCCGAGACGATCGGCTCGTCCGAAAGTGTTGCGCGAGACGCGCTGGTGGGAACCCTGTCGCCAGCCGGGACGTACATCCACGATTTGCAGTCGGGGCACTGCCCGCGCATGCCGGAGTATCGATTCTTCACTTTGTGGATTCGGGCACAAGCCGGGTTCGGGCAGTGGACTTCGATCGCCATGACGAGTACCCTCTCGCGGGTCGGCCCGTCCCTGAGGCTCGGTCCCACGTTATGAATTCGCTCGGGAAAGATGAGACTCATCCTACCGAAAGAAATCAGTCGAGGGCATCTCAATCGCGAAAAATGAGGACTGGGCAAGATGGGTAGGCAGTAGAATCCGTACAAGTCGCGAGGATGGCGTCGATGGTACAGGGGAGATCGGGGGAGGATTTTTGCCCTCGGCCCCGACCTTCGCCACTTCTGGCTCAATGTAGCCTCTTGTATCCGAATGCCTTGAGGTAATTCGGGTCGTTAGGGTTCACCCTCGTCCCGGTGTTGCTCCCGCCGGGCATCAGGACATCGTGGAACGAGCCAAACAGGTTGGTCAGGCGAAAGGGGCTACTCAGCATCGAGGCGGTGCCCCACAGGCCGATCTTGTTGGTGCGGGTCGGAGTCCTGCTGGTCATGCCGAAACTCTGGGCCGACGCCGACTCCACGACGATCGCCCCCACCAGTAAGGCCGCGAGCCAGATGACGTTGCGCATACGGTTCCCCCTCCTGCGCGAGACAGGTTCACTCGATCCCCCGATCGACGTGTGAATGCAAGAGGGCGACGTATAGCGTCCCCGAGACGGATGTCAAGCGAAAAGAGAGGGCAAAACCTCAGAATCGTCTCTGCCTCTGGATGAGGTATTCCAGCAGTGCCTTGTCGAAATTCACACTCGTGTCGATCGGGACGTAATCGACGCCGACCTTGCCGCACTCGGTGCGGTAGTGCTTCTGGAATTCGGCGAGGGCGGCGAGGTAGTCGTCGCGCATGCCGCGTGCGTCGAGGGTGAGGCGTTCGGGGGATTCGACATCCTCGAACTCGACGACGCCGTCGAAAGGGAAGTGGACCTCGGCCTCGTCGAGGATGTGGAAGAGGATGACCTCGTTGCCCTTGTGGCGGTGGTGGTGTAGCGCCTGGAGGATGGGGCCGGGTTCGGCGAGTAGGTCGCTGAAGAGGACGATGAGGCTCTTGCCGCGCGCCATCGAGGCGACGCGGTGGAGGCAGGCGGCGACATCGGTCGTCCCCGCTGGCTTCAGGCCGGAGAGGACGCTGAGGATCGTGGCGAGTTGCGAGCGCTTGCTCTTGGGCGGCAAGAAGGCGCGGATCTGTGTGTCGAACGTCACCAGCCCGACGGGGTCTTGCTGGTGGATCATGAGGTAGCCCAGCGCGGCGGCGAGGCAGATGGCGTACTCGAACTTCGTCAACTCCTGGCGGAAGGTGTAGGCCATCGACGCCGACAGGTCCATGACCAGATAGCCGGAAACGTTCGTCTCGGCCTCGAACTTCTTGACGTAGTAGCGCTCGGTCTTGGCGTAGACGCCCCAGTCGATGTTCTTGATGTCGTCGCCGGGGGCGTACTTGCGGTGTTCGGAGAACTCGACACTGAAGCCCTGGAACGGGCTGGCGTGCAGCCCCGCGAGGAAACCCTCGACGATGAACCGGGCGCGCAGGTCGAGCCGTGCGACGGTCTGGATCACTTCGGGCCGGAGGTATTTCTCGGGACTACTCATGAAGAGGAGCTCACCACAGAGTCATAGTGGGCACGGAGGAATACATAGATGAGCATAAGGGAAGACGTGGCTACCTAACAGCCTCTTTTCTCTCTTCCTCTGTCTGTACTTTCGGTAGGATAGAAAAGATAGCAGGCCTTATCCTGTGTGTCGAAGCGCACTTCTCTTCCGTCTCACCCTCCTGTCTTATCTTATCCGTGGCACCCGTGTTATCCGTGGTTCGATTCCTCTGCGGATAGCCTCTCAGATCAACATCGCCGCCAGCACGAGCATGCACGCGAACGGGTCGGAGCGGACGCTGGGCCGAAACTCGAGCCTCGAGCCTGCCTTGCCTCGAGACCACCGGGCGAGGACGACCCCGTGCAAGTCGGTCAGGTGTTCGTGTTCGCGGCGCATCACCGCATCGCCCCAGCGGTCGAGAACCCGTCGGCCCGCCAGCTCGCCGATGAGTTCTCCCTCGGCGTCGCGTACTTCACGCCGAAAGGGCCACATCCAGCGGCGCGCCACCGTAAAGACGAGCGGGCTGTCCTCCCGCTCGTGGATCGACAGCGTGTGCCCTCGCCACCAACTACGCCTGTCCCACGCGGCGAAGCCGACCTCACGATGGTCGAGGTCGAAAATGGTCCGCCGCCCGGCGTCACTCAAGGCCGACACGATGAGCGCTGGCTGCTCCAGCAACCCCTTGTCGAACTCTCGAGTCGATGGCAGATTTCCCACGCCGGTTGATTACCTGATGTGATTCGATGCGGTCGAGGATTCGAGTTCTGCTCGAACTTTCCTGGAGCGGTTTGACAACTCGACGACTCGGAGCTACGTTTTCGCATCGGATCGTCTCCAACCCCGCCACCAGACTCCCCCGTCTGACGCGATCCGAAACTCCCCTCTCGGTCCCCCTGATACATCCTAGTATTCGACGGCACCCTCGGTAACCGTCGTTCGCGGTTCGCGCTCCGCATCTTCGCGGGCGGCATCCTCCACCGAGGCAGAGGCTTCCACGACGCTCGTCGTCGTGGGGCCTCTGTTTTTTTCCCGATATCCCGACTCGGCGATTGACCCCAACTGCACCTACTGGATAGAGTACATACAGCCAAACCACCCTCCCACCTGCCGGAGCCGCGCACGATGCAACACCTCGACCGCCGTCGCTTCCTCAGTGAATCCGCCTTCCTCGCCGCCGCTGCTGCTGCGGCCCCTTCCCTCGGATCCCTCTCCGCCGAAGAGAAGGCCGTCGCCGAGAAGCCGGGTTCCGCCCAGGAGAAACTCCGCGTTGCCGTGATCGGCGTCCTGGGCCAAGGGATGAGCCATGTACAGGGCTATGCCGCCAAGCACAATTGCGTCATCACGACCATCTGTGACGTGGACTTCGGCGTCATCGGCCCGGCCATGAAGTACATCACGAAGGCGCAGGGCCGGGCACCAACCTACGAACAGGACATCCGCAAGGTCGTCGAAGACAAGAACATCGATGTCATCTCGATCGCCACCCCGAACCACTGGCACGCTCTCGCGGCCATCTGGGCGATGCAGAACGGCAAGGATGTCTACGTCGAGAAGCCCGTCAGCCACAACGTCTCCGAAGGCCGGCGCATGGTCGAAGTGGCCCGCAAGGAAGGCAAGATCTGCCAGACCGGGACGCAGAACCGCAGCGCGGAGGGCATACGATCGGCGATCGAGTACATCCATTCGGGCAAGATCGGCAAGGTGAAGCTGGCGCGCGGGCTGTGCTACAAGCTCCGCCCCTCGATCGGCAAAGTGGCCGGCCCGCAGGAGCCGCCCTCCTCGATGGACTACAACTTGTGGTGCGGCCCCGCCCCGTTCGAGAAGCCCCATCGCAAGAAGGTCCACTACGACTGGCACTGGGTCTGGGCGACGGGCAACGGCGACCTGGGCAACCAGGGCATCCACGAGATGGACAAGGCGCGCTGGGGTCTGAAGAAGGACACCCTGCCGAAGACCGTCACGAGCATCGGCGGCCGGCTCGGGTACGCCGATGACGGCGAGACGCCGAACACGCAGATCATCAACTTCGACTACGGCGACTGCGAACTCGTCTTCGAGGTGCGCGGCCTGCCCTCCGACTCGCCGTACCCCGGCAAGAAGAGTCCCAAGCGCGGGGCGAAGCCCGGCTACTTCGTCGGCAACGTCTGGTACGGTTCCGAAGGCTTCGTCGTCTGCCCGAGCTACAGCGGGGGCGTCGCCTACTCCAACGACGGCGAGATCCTCGAGGAGTTCAGCGGCGGAGGCGATCACTTCGGCAACTTCATCAAGGCCGTCCGCAGTCGCAAAAAAGAAGACCTGACCGCCGACATCCTGGAAGGGCACCTCTCCAGCGCGATGTGTCACCTCGGCAACATCAGCCACCGCGTCGGCACGTCCGAAGTGCTGCCCAAGGGCAAGGTGTTCGGCAGCAAGGGGGCGGACGACGCGGTCAAGAGCATGGTCGATCACCTCGGCGAACACAAGGTCTCCACGACCGACACCAAGATCGTGATCGGCAAGAAGCTGACGCTCGATAAGAACGAGAAGTTCGTCGGCGACAAGGAGGCCGACGCCCTCCTCACCCGCGAGTACCGGACCGGCTTCGTCGTGCCTGCCAAGGCGTGATCCAGTCAGCGTAGGGTGGGTCGAGCGGAGCGAGGCCCACCATTTCGGAGACAGCGAGTTCTAGCCGGATGG
>JANXSH010001383.1 GCA_025356615.1 Planctomycetia bacterium
TGCTGCCCCACGCAACGCGCCTGTCACGCCTCCGCACGGAGGGTAGCGGCTGGGTGCGCCGACTGCGCGAGGCCATTCCCGCCGTCACCTGCACGGCGCAGGCGTCGATGTTGACGGGCGAGAGCGCGGCGCGGCACGGCATCGTCGGCAACGGCTGGCTGTTCCGCGACACGATGGAGGTTCGCTTCTGGCAGCAGTCCAACCGCCTCCTCCAGGCCGAGCCGCTCTACGCCACGGCGCGGCGACGGGCCGCCGCGCGGGGCCGATCGTTCCGCTGTGCCAAGCTCTTCTGGTGGTACAACCAGGGGGCCGACGTGGACATCAGCGTCACGCCGAAGCCCTACTACGGCTCCGACGGCAACAAGGCGTTCGGCATCACCGGCACGCCCGACGGACTGACGACGAGCCTGGAGGCCGAACTCGGCCCCTTCCCCTTCCCCTCGTTCTGGGGACCGATGGCGGGGCCAGCCTGTACGCAGTGGATCGCGAAGTGTGCCGCCTCGATCTTACGAGAGCATCGGCCCGATTTGACGCTCGTCTACCTCCCCCACCTCGACTACGACCCGCAGCGCTACGGCCCGGCGGGATGCGACATGGTCCGCCTGACTGGACAACTCGACGAAGCCTGTGCCCCGCTGCTCGACGCCGCTAAGGCCACTGGCGCGCGGGTCTGGGTGGTCAGCGAGTATGGTCATGTGCAGGTGAATCAGGCGGTGCAGCCCAACCGCGCGCTCCGCCATGCCGGGTTGCTCACGGTCCGGCCCGGCCCCTTCGGCGAGACGCCGGACCTGTTTACGAGCCGCGCCTTCGCCGTCTGCGATCATCAGTTGGCACACGTCTATGTGCCCGACCGCGAAGACATCCCGCGCGTCCGTGACCTACTCGCAGCACTGCCGGGAGTCGCCCGGACTCTCGTCGGAGAGGAGCGAGCGGAGGTGGACCTGATCCACGAGCGATCCGGCGAGATGGTCTTGCTATCGCACCCCGATGCGTGGTTCGCCTACCCCTTCTGGCTCGACGACGAGCAAGCGCCCGACTACGCGCGGACCGTGGACATCCACCGCAAGCCGGGCTACGACCCGTGCGAACTGTTCTTTGACCCGAAGCTGTTCTGGCCGAAGGGCCGAGCCATGCGCCGACTCATCGCGAAGAAGCTCGGCTTCCGCACGCTGTTCGACGTGATCCCGCTCGACCCGACGCTTGTGCGCGGCAGTCACGGCTTACAGGCCGAGGGGGATGATCGGCCCCTGCTCATCGGCGACGGCCCCGCGCCGGACGCGGACACACTGCCGATGACCGGGGTGCGCGACCTGGTGTTAGCGGCGCTGGGGTTGGAGGAGTGAGACACTCACCCGAATAGTTTGGTGAGCGGTTCTCCCTCGGCGATACGGTGCGGGCGCAGGCGCGTATCGGGGAGCATCGTGTCGTGGGGGATTCCGAGAGCCTCATAGAGGGTCGCCGCCAGGTCGTCGGGGCGGACGGGCAGGTCTTTCACGTCGCCAGCGATCGCGTCCGTTTGTCCGTAGACGACGCCGCCTCGTATAGGGCCGCCGGCCAACAACACGCTGTAAGCGCGAGACCAATGATCCCGACCTCCGCCGGCAGCACCGTTGATCTTCGGCGTCCTGCCGAACTCCCCCATCACGAGGACGAGCGTCTCGTCGAGCAAGCCGCGGTCGGAGAGGTCGCCCAGCAGGGCGGAGAGAGCCTGGTCGAATTCGGGCAGCAAATGGCTGTCGTAGAGCCGAAAGTGGTCGAAATGCGTGTCCCAGATCTGGAAGGCGGAGAGCTTCGTGTCCGGCGGGTTGGAGACGGCGTTGGCGGTCACGAAGCGCACGCCCGCCTCGATCATGCGGCGGGCGAGGAGGAACACCTGTCCCATCTCGAATCGGCCGTAGCGGTCGCGCACGCGGTCCGACTCCCGGCTCAGGTCGAACGCCCTCTGCGCCTCGGACGACAGGATCAAGTCCAGTGCCTTTTCGCGATGCACGTCGAGCGCCTGGCGCGCGACCGACCCTCCCTCACGGCCGAGCCGCGACCGCAGCGCTTCGCGATCGAGGAGCCGGCGCGAAGAGACATCGGCGGGGAGGGCCATGCCAGAGGGGACGGGTAACTCTCCGGTCCATTGCGGCGACGCCGACATCATCTGGTTGCGAACGACGGGGAACGGGTCGAAGGAGCGCCCGAGCCAGCCGCCGCCGGCGCTGGGCGTCGGGAAGCCCATGTCGAACAGGTGCGTCGGCGTCAACACGAAAGCCGGTAGTGGGCCATTCGGCGATAGCCGTGCGACGACGGAGCCGTAAGCGGGATGGTCGTTGGCCGTGGGAGCGATGGCGGCGTCGGAGCCGGGGGAATGTCCGCTGAGGGCGTAGGCGGCGCTGGAATTGTGGGCGGTCAGGTGGTGCGTCGCGGAGCGCACGACAGCGACCCGGTGCATCAACGGGGCTAATCGGGGGAGCTTCTCGCAAATCGACAGGCCGGGC
>JANXSH010000025.1 GCA_025356615.1 Planctomycetia bacterium
GTCCGGGAGCAACATCCCAGAGGTCAACTCGCGCCGGGGCAAGCAGCCCGCGAGCGTCTCACACACCGCGTCCGCGTGGCGACGGAGCGCCGAGCCTCGGCCCTGGCGGCGGCGCGTCACGGCGTCCAAGTCTTGATTCCAGAACAGGGCGAACTCGCCGAAGGTGTCCAGCCCGCGCTGGACCAGTCCCTTGATAAGATGGAAATCGTTTTGACCGTTACGATTGCCGACCTCGCCGTATTCGTCCAGGTTGAGGACGCCGACGTTCGCCAGCTCGGGGGCTTCCAGCCGCGTGTACAGGTTGCCCGCGACCCATTTCATGTCGGGGCGGCGTCGCCGGAATCCGTCGATCCGGGTCGAGGTCGATGCCGACGAAGCCGCCGGGGGACAACACGCCTTCGCGTTCGAGCAGGTCGAGGGTGAGCAGGCCCGTTTCGCCCATCAACTCGCACCAGTCGCAACGGAGGCGAGTACGGTCGCCGTCCTGCCAGAGGAGGTAGGCGGCCTCGCGCAGGACGCGGAGGTTCCCCGAGCGACACGCCATCTTCGCGGGGTTGTCGAAGGCGTCGTGTTGGCGGTCGGAGAGGGGTAGCATTCGATTACCGGGAAATCTCAGGAATCACGGCGAATCAATCCTTCGGATACAAGGATGCCGTGGTATTTGGTCATCGAGACGATTCGCACGCCTTCGTAGGGATCGAGATCGAGCAAGTGCCGGTCATTGGTGACCAAGGTATCGACCCCAGCCTCCAGGGCCGCGCGAAGGATTGGCGTATCCTTCGTGTCATCAGGCACATCATGCCGCGAAGCGCCAGGCTCCACCATCCCCGCGCGGCGAACGACCCTCCGGCGCGAGAGCGACGCGAAACGTGCCGAACAGCCCAGCTGTTCCGTCATCACTCGCTCGAATTCATTCAGAACGTAGGTGCTGACGTAGATTCGCCAGGACGCCCGTGCCGTGGCTTCGAGCATTTCCTCGGAGGCCGCGCCGAGAAGCGCTTCTGCCACATAGACATTAGTGTCGAAGAAGATTTTCATGCGCCATAGCGAACCTTCTCGACGGCGCGGTCGATCGCAGCCTGGTCAATGCCCTTGTGGAGCGCCAACCGCCGGGCTTCTTCCGCCTCGTGTTGCCACTCCGCCTCCGCTTGCCGGGCCAGCACCTCTTCCAGTTCCAAGCGTTCCGCCGGCGGCAACTGTTCGATGCGTCCGAGAATTTCGTGAACGGCTTCACTCACGGCAGTTCTCCTTCCTTGGCACATTGTAACGAACCGTTTGAGGCGACGGTAGGCGGCCTCGCGCAAAACGCGGAGACTCCCCGACCGACACGCCCTCTTCGGGGGTTGTCGAAGGCATCGTGTTGGCGGTCGGAGAGGTGAGACATAATGGGGCCACGTTCAAGACCCGGTGAGTCGATCCAAAAGGGCGAATAGTTGGTCGAGCGTGGCGGGGTCCAACTCGGGTGTACGACATGGTTCGAGCGCGAGGGGCGTGATGTCGTCGAAGAGGTGCCGAACGACACGAACACGACAAGGGCTACCTCTAACCGTGCCCGTCTTTCCCACACGACGACCTCGGACGAAACCCCCAATACACCCAAAACCCTAGGACGATGAGCGACTCCCCCGATTTCTGGGCCTTTTGGGCGATTCTTGGGTGAAGTCCCAGAACGTATGTGTGGTTCCCCCCCGAGTCAGGACCGCACACCTCCTCTCCGATTCGCGGGTAGACCAGACCTCCCTCCGAATCGACCCGCACGCTCGAAACGCTCGAAACGCTCGAAAGCTTATGACAATGAGCGCCACAGCCAGGTTTTGAGCGTTTCGAGCGTTTTCTGGGCCGCTGGCGTGTTCAGGAAGGCTCGACCCGAGTCTCGTCGTCCCTCGGGTAGTGCGTCACTCCATCGACAACGCTCTGATCCTCGCGCTCGAACCATGTCGTACCCCCGTCCAACTCTCCCAGAGGGTCCAAGCAGTTCTGCCGATCCAATGCACTCATCTGGAACACCAGAGCGACCGAGGGCATGGTCAACCCATTCTGCGGGTCCGGTTGTACGAGCAGCGTGCCGGGAAATCGGGTTGCTCGGTGGGCCGGTGTGAGGCCGCGCGAGATCGATTGAGACGTGCAGAGCGTACACCGCACATCGCCCCACACGTTTCAGCCCGTCTGGAGCATCGGTCTTCTTGAATGCATAGCGTTTTTCACCATAAGCGTCGATCGTAGTCGGTGTGGTCGAATGCGACCGACGCCTCTCTGCCCGTATAATGACCCCTAATACGCAATGTCGTGCCTTGGGGTCTGGGGATGCCCACATTCATCGACGAGTCAGGAGAGACGGGGCGGGTGTCTCCGCACTTCCGCCTCGCCGCAGTGTGGCTACCCACGCAGGGCGATGTCGAGGCGTACCGCGCCGCCATCCAGCACTTCCAGCAACAGCAAGGATTGGAAGGTTATGAGTTCAAGTTCAGCAAGCCGATGCAACAGGCACGAAGGGAGGCTTATTTCCAGGCGGCTATGGCCCACCCGTTCCGTTTCGCCGTGGCTTCGGTAGACAAGCAGGACGCGGAATGGCGAGATGCCGGAGGCCCGGTCATTCACTGGGCCTGCGCCGTCTCTCTCGCCGCCACTCTCCGGGCCACCTATTGTGGGGAGGAAGCGAGGCGGGCCGCCATCGAAGGCAACGATCATCCGTTGAACGAGCTGGTGGTAGTCGATGACAACCAAGATGGCAAATTCCTCACCGTCATCAAGAAGAAGTTTCGGGAGATGGCCTCCGGCGTGCGCGCGGGGTCGCCGCTGGTGGGGAAGGTAAAGTTCAGGGGATCGGGGCCGAACGAATTGATTCAATTGGCTGATATGGTTTGTGGTGCCGTTGGTGCGCACCTCGATGGCGACTCGATGTGCTACGAGATCATCTCAGCGAGGAGTCTGGGGATCGCGCGAATCCCGTAAATGCGGATGGGCGGAGTGACCTGTTGACCACCCCGCCCACCCCGATCCGATCGGCACAAAGCCCGGAATTACCCGAACCCTGTCCGGAGCAGGTCGATTCATAGTTATCAGCCGGATGGTCGGTGACCCCGACACCTGCCCGTAAGTGCCCTGCTGCATTATCGGCTCGAGGAAGCCCGTGGTCAAGGCGATATCTGGACCTAACCTCATACCAGACAAGGTTTTACGACGAGGGAACTACAAGATTCTCCAAGATCATACAAGATTATCCTAGCTATATAGGGTTTACAGGATCTATCAGATTTGCCAAGACACTACGAGACGCTACTGGATGCGTGAGTCGTGAATCGCTCGACCGGCGTTGACGGCGAAATCGGGAAAATCATATAATGAAAGACTGGCCGCCGTAGTCCGATCCTAGGGGGGACATCATGCAGTCCGTGCAGTTCACGCCCGAGGGCGTTCCCGTGACGACCTTCAGCGAGCTTGCATCCGTGGTCATCGCGGCAACGGACGCGCAGATCGAGGGGATGCGCGTGGAGAGCGACGAGGCGCGGGCCGATTTGCGATTATCCAGTGATGCCTTGAACCTGCACCGTGTCGAATGGCGGCTCCGTGAGGAGTGGGGCGAAATAGACCTCACGATGGCGGAGAAGGTGAAAGGCCGGATATGCAAGAGGCGGGGCTACGACGCGGAGGAGTTCGAGGCCGCGCTGATCGCCACGAAGCACCGCCCTCGTCTCCCCTACGGCTGGACCGCACTGGACCTTGCCGTGCGTAGGTTGGAGTCGAGGCCCGTCCGACTGCTGAACGCCGATCTGGAGTCCTCCCGGTACGCGAAGGGCGTCCTCAGTCTCGCCATCCACCTGCAAGATATTCAAGGGCAAGAGCCCATCCTGCTGCCGGTCGAGCAGGTGAGGGAGATCCTAGCGGCCAAGAAGGTCGTGGTGGCGGGGACGATCACCAAGCTGGTGGAGATGGGCCTCTTGGAGATGACGAAGGCAGCATATAACACGGGCAGCGCGAGGGAATTCCGGTTCAGAGGGGAGGAGGGCAAGGATTACGTTTTCGAAGAAGCGGCAAAGCCGTGACCGAGAATACCATCGCCAGCTCGGATGCCGAAAAACAGTTATTGCGCGAACTTTCTGATAGTGCCGAAGCTGTCAATAGGGTTGTGGTTAGATACTGAGACTGCCGAGGCAACCGTCAGACCGGATGTCGGCAGGGTCATCACTCCCATGAGTCTTTTTCATCCTTGAGGTGTTGTTCGTACTCTTCCCAGGTCGGGAAAGCTCGCGGACCAGTCGGCAGCGATTCCAGCAACTCCACCATAGAGATCCGACCCGGATTCGGTGGAGCCACAGGGACGACGATGACTTCGACGCTGGCCCCCTCCGGCAACGGCGAGTTGGGGACGATGACGCCGTTCGTCACGACGCCCGTGATGGTGATGAACATGGATCTCTCCGTTCTTCGCACATTGTAACGAGCCGTTCGCGGCGACGGTAGGCGGTCTCACACCGAACTCGGAGATTTCCCCGAGCGACACGCCACCTTCGCGGGGTTGTCGAAGGCGTCGTGTTGGCGGGCGGAAACTCTAAAATTTTCGCCCGAGAACACTGTCGCAAGCCTTCAAAATTTCGCGATGGTGTAAAATAAGTTCCGCCACCACTTCATCACGCTCTTCCCGAGTAGGGAATTGCCCTTTCCTGCTCA
>JANXSH010000035.1 GCA_025356615.1 Planctomycetia bacterium
GACGACCTTCGTGAGGCTGTCGGAGGTTAGCCCGTCCGGCGCGACGACGGTCGCGCTCATCCGGCCCACGAGGCCGAGGCCCGTTCGCGGATCGACGATGTGCGAATAGCGTTTCCCCCCGATCTCGACGTGTTGCTCGGCGTCGCCCGAAGTCGAGACGGCGGCGCGGGACAGCGTCAAGTAGCGCGGCCCTTCCTGTTTGGCATCAACTGCGGCGATGGCGACCGTCCAACCCGGCTTGTCCGGGGGGGCGTCGGCGACGGTGATGTCCCCGCCAGCGGCGACGAGGGCGCGCGTCAGACCGTGCCGCGCCAGGACGCGGAGCATCTCGTCGGCGGCGTAGCCCTTCGCGATACCGCCGAGGTCGAGTTGCATGCCGGGTTTCAGTAAGCGAACGGTCTTCGACTTCTCGTCGATCTCCATGAGCTTGTACCCGACGATCGCTCGCGCGGGGGCTAATCTCTTCGGGTCGGGTAGCTTTTGCGTCTTGCGGGCTTCGCGCCAGAGTTTGACGACGGGGCCGATCGTGACATCGAACGCGCCGTCGGACTCCTGGCTGACTTTGCGGGCGCGGACGAGGACCGTGAGCAGGTCGTCGGAAACTTTTACCGCCGATCCGCCCGCTTTCGCGCACAATCGCATCAATTCGCTGGTCGATTGGTAGTCGCTCATGATAGCATTGAGAGTGTTGACCCGTGCGAACGCTTCCTTCGTCCCCTTCTTTGCCGTCGCCTCATCCGGCGCGTAGACGATGATGCGGAAGCGCGTCCCCATGTGCGGCTCGGTGAAGGAATAGCGTGTCAGGGCTGGCTCGGCGGCGATGGCCGGGATACAAAGGTAGAGCAATCCGAGAGTGGCCAGGATTCGCATGAATGACTCTCCGGCAGGGACCGGACGTTTGGGGATCAGAGTAGGAGCAATACCACAGATGCGGAATACGATACAGCTTGCGGCCGGGATGTTGTCAATCGTTGGTCTATCGAGCCTCATCCTGCTCGTCGAGCCTCTCCAAGCCGAGAAGCCCGAAGTGCCGAAGTATCCCGTCGTCGAAAAGTTGACACACAAGGGGTACACCGAGACGATCACGATCCCCGACAAGAAGGTCACGTTCGAGATGCTGCCGATCCCGGCGGGGTCGTACCTCATGGGCAGCCCCGCCAAGGAGAAGGGGCGATTGGCCGACGAAGGGCCGCAACATCCCGTTGGCGTCAAGGGTTTCTGGATGGGCAAGTGCGAGGTGACGTGGGACGAGTTCGACACGTTCTGGCGCGCGAAGCCCGGCAACAAGGGAGACCCGGAGCCGGAGAACCCCAAGGACGCGGACGCCGTCACTCGACCGACTCCCGCCTACGACGACGAGACGTTCGGCCTGGGGCGGGAGGGCAACCCGGTGATCTGCATCTCGCACCACACCGCGATGCAGTACTGCCGCTGGCTGTCGATCAAGACGGGCAAGGTGTATCGCCTGCCGACCGAGGCGGAATGGGAGTGGGCCGCCCGCGCGGGGACGACGACGGCCTATTCGTTCGGCGACGACCCCAAGGATCTCGGCGACTACGCCTGGGACGAGGCCAACTCCGACGAGAAGCCCCACCCCGTCGGCAAGAAGAAGCCCAACCCCTGGGGGCTGCACGACATGCACGGCAACGTCGCCGAGTGGTGCCTCGATCACTACAAGAAGGACCAATACGACTCGTTCCCGAAGGACAAGTTGACGCTCCAGCCGGTCCTCAAGCCGACCGCCGCGCGGTGGTCGCACGTCGCACGCGGTGGGTCGTGGAACGACAAGCCGGAACTGTGCCGTAGCGCGGCGCGGCGCGGCAGCGAAAAGTCCTGGATCCGGCTCGACCCGCAGCGCCCGCAGTCGATCTGGTGGCTGACGAGCGCCGAGTTCGTCGGCCTCCGCGTCGTCCGCGCGGTTGTGGAACAGAACGATCTGAAGGGGATACGCTCCCTGACGACCCGCGAAAGCAGGTGATTCCCTCTCCCGCCGTGTGGATTCGCGGCGGGAGGGTGTCCATACTCTGTGTGTTGGCGTTCTCTCTCTGGCAACGACAAGGAGCCTCTCCGTGAAAGATGACGTGGTTCAGACCGATCGACGGGACTTTCTGAAACTGGGGGCCACCGCTGCGGTGACTTCGGCGCTGTTGACGACCGGGGCGTATGCCGCCGGGTCGGACGAGATCAAGGTGGGCATCATCGGCTGCGGCGGTCGCGGGAGCGGGGCCGGTGAGGATGTCCTTCGGGCCGCAAAGGGCGTCAAGATCTGGGCGCTCGGCGACGCCTTCGAGGATCGCGCCAAGGGCGCTCAGCGGCACCTCGAGAAAGAGGCGAAGGACAACGAGGACATCAAGAAGTTCGACAACAAAGTCGAGGTGGCGGGCCGAGTCTTCACCGGCCTCGACGCCTACAAGAAGGTCATCGACTCCGGCGCGAACTACATCATCCTCGCCACGCCGCCGGGCTTCCGCCCGCTGCACATCGAGGCGACGATCAACAAGGGCTTGAGCCTCTTCACGGAGAAGCCTGTCGCTGTCGATGCCCCCGGAATCCGCAAGGTTCTCGAAGCCTACGAGTCCGCCAAGAAGAAGAATATTGCGGTCGGAGCCGGCACTCAGCGCCGCCACCAGACCGGCTACCTCGAAGTCATGAAACGCATCCACGGCGGCGAGATCGGCACCTTCGTCGGTGGGCACTGCCACTGGAACATGGGCATCCTGTGGAAGACGCCTCGCCAGAAGGACTGGGGCGACCTCGAGGCCCAGATGCGCAACTGGTACAACTACACCTGGCTGTGCGGCGACCACATCGTCGAACAGCACGTCCACAACATCGATGTCATCAACTGGGCCGCCCAGGCGCACCCGATCGGCGTCCTCGGCATGGGCTTCCGCACCCGCACCGACCCGCAATTCGGACACATCTACGACTTCTTCTCCTGCGATTTCGAGTACGCCGACGGCGTCCATGTCGCCAGCACTTGCCGGCAGATTTCCAACTGCGACAACAACGTCTCCGAGGGCGTGCGCGGTAGCAAGGGCTATGCCGAGTGCAATCGCTACCGGATCAACGGCAAGTCGGTCATGCAGGGCCGCAAGGACAACCTGCCGTACATCGCGGAACACACGGACCTCATCGCGTCGATCCGCAAGAACGAGCCGATCAACGAGCTGAAGAACGTCGCCGAGAGCACCCTCACGGCGATCATGGGCCGGATGTCGGCGTACACCGGCAAGCCGCTCACCTGGAAGCAGGCGCTCGAGTCGCGCGAGACGCTCATGCCGGAGAACCTCGCCTTCGACATGAAGCTCGAGACCCCTCCGGTCGCCATGCCGGGCAAGACGAAGTTCGTCTAAGAGAAGACGAAGAAAGCGAACCACAGGGGCACAGAGGACACAGAGAAATACACAGGAAACAAGAACGATTCGAGAGTGAACGCCCTTGCTTCCTGTCTTTACACTGTCTTCATTCTGTGTCTTTCTCTGTGTTCTCTGTGACTCTGTGGTTAGCTGTATTTCGGCCTATTGCTTAATTCCGCCAACACGTCAACCGCGCAACTATTTCTTTCGTTGGGCTTCCGACTGCCGGGCACTCACTACCCCGTCGAGGCATCCGGGCACTTCCGCAGGTTATCCAGCACGCCGACCGGCCCCGCCCCATCCTCGAGCTACCGAAGCGGAGCGAGGCCCGTAGGGTGGGTCGAGCAACGCGAGGACGCCAGCGATGGCGGCGGGGTTAGCCGACCATGTCTGGACGCTCCAGGAATGGCTGACCTACCCTGCGAAACCCCTGCTTGCCCGTCTAGACCACCACCGAAAATCGTGTCCAGTACATGCGCGATTTGCAATGGCACTGGAAGTCCTCGAGACGTATCGGCACTTCAAAAGTCTCCTCTTGATCGTCTCCTACTCACTTGATATAGTCTCTCCCCAAAGCCTCATACTCGGTTCGTCGCCCCGACTGAATCGTCTCGCGTCTCAGGAGAGTCGGCATGCCATACTTCAGCCGGAGCCGATCGCCCCGAATCGGGAGCCGCCTCGTTGCCTGGTTCCTCGTCCTCCTCTTGCCGACACTCATCTGCGCGGTTTCGCCCGCGAGTGGGCAGGACGAGCCGAAGACCTTGCCCGCTCCCCGGCGAGAAAGTTCGACGCCACGCACCGGAGAGGGGCGAGACATCCTCTTGCCGGAGGGCAACGCGGTACTGCCGATCGGCGTCCCGGTCACGCTCCTCGACGCGCTCAAATTGGCCTCCCTCGGGAACCTCGACATCGCTCAGGCCCGCCTCCTCGTCGAGCGCTCGCGGGCCAACCTCCAAATCCTCCGATCGCGCTACTTGCCCAATATCAACCTCGGAAGCACCTACACCAAGCACGAGGGGCAAATCCAGCGAACGGAAGGTAACGTCATCTCCGTGGACCGGGATTCGCTCTTCGTCGGCCTCGGGCCGTCGTTGTCCGTCCATCTCGGGGACGCCCTGTTCCTGCCCGCCGAGGGCAAGTTGCTACTCGAAGCCGTTCGCATCGGGCAGGTCCGCGTGACCAACGATACGTTGCTCCGGGTCGCCGACGCCTACCTCGCGGTCCTCCTCGCGCGCCGTCGGGTCGCGCAATTCGACGAGACCCTCGAGTTCCTGACCTCGACCCGAGAGAGCGAACTGCGGGGCGGGTCGCAAGGTCTCTTGCCGCTCATCAAGTCGTTCGTCCGTTCGGGCAACGCGCTGCCCTCCGACCAGGCCCGCGTCGAGGCCGATGTCGTGCGGCGGTACGAGGAGCGGTCCCGAGCGGTGGAAGAGGTGCGAACCACCTCCGCCGAGCTGGCCCGCCTGTTGCGGATGGATCCGACGACATTCTTGCTCCCCGCCGACGACTACCGCTGGCCCCTGGACATCCACGGATCCGCCTGGGGCGAAGCCTCGATCGAGACGCTCGTGGGACAAGCGCTACGGTCGCGACCGGAACTCGCGGAGAACAGCGTCCTGATCGAGTCCGCCCTCGCACGCTATCGCGCCGCCAAATGGCAGCCCTGTCTCCCGAACCTCGTCGTCAACTATAATTGGGGCGGCTTCGGGGGCGGGCCTGGAGTCGTCGGACGGACGAGGGCCGGGGCTATCATCCTGGGCCGCTCCGGCAACATCGACCAGTTCGATACGCGCAGCGACCTGGAGTTGAGCCTCGTGTGGCGACTCCAAGGTCTCGGCCTCGGCAACCTCGCCCAGCAGCAAGACGCCCGCCTGCGCATCGATCAGACCCGCGTCCGTCAGGTCCAGCTGCAAGACCTCGTCGTCTCGCAGGTCGTCCGATCCCTCGAGTCCATCCAGCGCGGCAAGGAGCGAGTCGCGATCCTTCAATCGGGCCTGTTCGACGAGAAGGGAAATCGGAATGGGGCCGTGTATCGCTCCCTCCGCTTGAACTTTCTGAGAATCAAGAACGGTCAGGGCACTCCTCTCGACGTACTCGACTCGACGAGACGACTGGCGGATGTCCTCGGGAGTTACTCGCAAGCGTTGACGAACTACGACCGGGCGCGGTTCCGGCTGCTCGTCGCGCTCGGCCTGCCGACGGGGGCGCTCATCGATCCGTCCTGCATGCCGCTGCCGCCGGCTGTGATTCCGGCGGACGAGCCGGCCCCCCCGGCCCCCGTGCCCGCAGTAGAAATAAAGGCCAGGGGTCTCTCCCCGGACCCGGCGTCTCCCTCGATCGACCCCTCCCGCGTCTTCTCGAAACCTCTGGCCACGGGGGGAGTGGATGGGTGTCTCCCCTTCAGGCTAACCGAAGCCCATCGCCCTATGCCGAACCCTGGACCATCTGCTATCGTAGCAACAGAGTCGCGGGTGCCGATCGGCGCGCCCGCCGCGAGAGTCGAGCCGACACTCGGAGAGAAGCCCTGGCGCATAGCCCCGCCCGATGACGGCTTACTACCCAGCAGTCCCAGACTGCCTTGATACGAGCGGCACCGTCAAGAGGCTATCCGAGAAGGTGGGGGTTCGTGGGGGCAGTCCCCACAAGAGCTGCCTTTCCGAACAGCCTCTAAGATGCCGAGGAACGGTCTCGGCCCCCGGCCGATACGGCAAGGATATCGACCCATGTGGCTCGTCACTCAGGCTCTGCGACAGCCCTACCTCGTCTGGGTGGGCATGCTCCTCACGACGGTCCTCGGCCTCCTGAGCTACTTCCGCACCCCCACGGACATCCTGCCGGCCCTCAAGGTGCCCGTCGTCGTCGTCTTCGCCAGCTATCGCGGCATGCCCGCGCCGGACATGGAGCAGACGGTCACCTCCATCCTCGAACGTGCCCTGACCAAGTGCGATCACCTCGACCATATCGAATCGCGTTCGCTGCTCGGCATCAGCATCATCCAGGTCTATTTCCGCCCGAACGTCAGCGGTGACATCGCCGCGAGTCAGGTCATCTCGCTCGTCAACGGCGAGATGCAGAATTTGCCGCCGGGCATGCTCCCGCCGAACATCCTCAACTACGACGCCAGCGCGATCCCGGTCGGCAACCTCGTCATCTCCAGCGACACCCGAGACGATCGCTTCCTCCTCGACATCGCCGACACCCGGCTCCGCGAAGACCTCGCGGGGATCGAGGGGCTGAGCGCCGCCCCGGTCTTCGGCGGCGTCTTCCGCCAGGTGCAGGTCTACGTCCAGCCGCGCTCGCTCGAGGCGCTGGGCATGTCGCCCCTCGATGTCGCGCGCATCGTCAACACGCAAAGTACCGTCATCCCGACGGGCGAGATCCGCATCGACAAGCAGAACTACTACGTCCGCAGCAACGCCTTGATTCAGGATCCCAAAGACTTCGGCGAGATCCCACTCTACAACGACGGTCGCAAGGTCGTGCGCCTCAAGGACGTGGCCGAGATCGTCGATGGCACGCGCTGGCGGACGAACATCGTCCGCGTCAACGGCCGACGCGCGGTCTACATGCCGCTCCTGCGCCAGGCCGGGGCCAGCGCCGTGACCGTGGTCGATAACGTGCGGAAGTCGTTGGACGACATTCGCAAACGCGGGACCATCCCCGACGATGTCGATCTCGAGGTCGCCTTCGATCAGTCGATCTATGTGCGCGACGCGCTGGCGACCCTGCGTCACGAGTCGATCCTCGGGTCGATCCTCGCGTCCCTCGTCGTGCTGCTCTTCCTGGGCAGCCTGCGGACGACGTGGATCGTCGCGCTCTCGATCCCGCTGTCGCTGCTCGCCGCCTTCGCGGGATTGTACTTCACCGGCGAGACGCTCAACATCATGACGCTGGGCGGCCTCGCCCTCGTGCTGGGTCGATTGGTCGACGACTCGGTCGTCACGGTCGAGAACACCGTTCGCCATCTGCAGATGGGCAAGACCCCCTTCCAGGCGGCTCTCGACAGCGCGCATGAGATCTCCGTGCCCGTCTTCATGGCCACGGTCACGACGGTGGTCGTCTTCCTGCCGCTGGTCTTCATGGTGGGCATGGGGAAGTACCTCTTCACGCCGCTCGCGGTGAGCGTCGCCCTGGCCTTGTTCGGTAGCTATCTCGTGTCGCGGACCGTCTCGCCGCTGCTCTGCGCGCTCTACCTGAAGACCCCCGAGCCGGGCGTCACGACTCACCCCGATGAGCATTTCCCGCGCTGGCTCCTCGTGCTCTCTTTCGCCCTAGCGGCGCTGGGCCTGGCGATTTGGGGGACGCTGGAATTCGTGCCACTCGAACTCGACACGATGTCCCCGACGATGCGGCGAGCCATCGTCGGGGGTAGCGAGTTCTTCATGGTCGCCGGGGTCGCTGGCGGGGTGCTAATCATCGCGGTCCTGCTGTTCTGGGTTGGCCCCGTGTTCGATCGCTGGTTCGAGCGCGCCACCGCGCGATACGAACGACTCCTCGCGTGGACCTTGCGACGACGCACGGTCGTCCTGGCCCTGGTCGCGGCGCTCATCGTCCCGACGTATTTCGCCTTCCGCGCGACGGGGCAGGAGCTGTTCCCTGACGTGGATTCCAGCGAGTTCACGCTCCACATGCGTGCCTCCGGCGGGCCGCGTGTCGAGGAGACCGAGCGTCAGATCGCGGATATCGAAGGTATCATTCGTGGATATAAGGCCTCGGCCCCTGGGATCTCCCTGGACGTGTCGGAATCGCTCACCATCGGCGACGATGCCCAGGTCGAGGCGATCCGCGAGGCCAACCCGGAGGAGCGGGAATGGCTCGATCGCCTCATCGAGGGGACCAGGGCCAAGGGCGACGTGCAACCGATCATCCTCGAGGCCGACGGCAAGACATTCGCCGTGCCGGGGCTCATCCCCAGCGAAGACCTGGAAATGACGCTCGCCAACATCGGCATCTCGTCGCGCTGGTCGGCGATCTACACGCCGAACAACGGCCCCCACGCGGCCTTCCTCCGCGTCCAGTTGCGCAGCGGCTTCGCGGGGCGATCGACTCCGACCCAGCGCTACGTCGATCGGGTCCGGGTTCGCCTCCAGAAGCGCTACCCGATGCACGACTTCTTCATCGAGTCGGGGGGCATGATCCGCCGCATCCTCAACAACGGTGCCATGTCGCCCATCGAGGTGCAGGTCTCCGGACGCGACCACACGAAACGCCGCGAGGCGACTCGCCTCCTCCAGCGACAGCTCGCCCAACTCGAGAGCGTGCAGGACGCCCAGGCACCGCAGGGAATCGACCTGCCCCAACTCACGATCGTCGTCGATCGTCTCAAGGCGTCCCAGTCGGGATTGACCGAGACTGACATCATCCGCAACGTCATCACCGCCCTCATGTCCAGCTCGCAGATCGCCCCGAACTTCTGGATCGACCCCGTCTCGGGCAATCCCTACGTCATCGGCGTCCAGTATCCCGAATACCTCGTCAAGGGCGTTCGTACCCTGGAGGAGATCCCCGTCACCGGGGGTCGGATCGGGCGCGACGCCTACACCCGCCGCCCCGGCGGTGACGACGGCACGACGAGGAGCACCAGTTCGATCGGCTCGCGCGGCAACACGACACGAATCGTCCGCCTCGAGGACGTGGCGTCGATCGAACGCGGCCTCGGGCCCGTCGAGGTCTACCACTACGGCGCGCGCCGCGTCAGCCAGGTCTTCGTCAGCGTCGCCGACAGCGACCTCGCCGGCGTGGCGCACGATGTGGAGGGCGTCGTTCGCCGGTTCCCCATGATTTGGGCCTTGGCCCACCTGCCGGCCAACCGCAAGGGCCTGCGCGAGGATCCCGCCTTCCTCGGCAAGATGACACGCTACGTCGAGGAGCCGACCGACGCGGCCCGCCAGGAGATCCTTACCGGCTTCGACGTGGACCCCGACGCCCTGCGCCTCCCCAAGGATATCCACCTCGAGGTCCGCGGCGAGGTCCAGAGTATGCGGCACTCGTTCCGCGAGATGACTTTCAGTCTCTTCCTCGCCGTGCTGCTCGTCTACCTCATCATGGCGGCCCAGTTCGCCTCCTGGATCGACCCGCTCATCATGATCGTGTCGGCCCCGTTGGGACTCAGCGGCGTCGCGTTCACGCTTTGGATCACGGGGACTTCGCTCAACATCCAGTCGGCGATGGGCGTCCTGATGATGGTCGGCATCTCGGTCTCTAATTCGGTCCTCGTCGTCGAGTTCGCCAATCGACAACGGGCACGAGGGATGCGAACGGGCGAAGCCATCCTGAGCGCTTCGTCCATCCGGCTCCGGCCGATCCTCATGACCACGATCGCGACCCTCGTGGGCCTCCTGCCGATGGCGATCCATCGGCATCCGGGCGACGAGATGAATCTCCCCCTGGCCCGCGCGGTCATCGGGGGCCTGGCGGGCTCCACCCTTCTGACCCTCTTCGTCGTGCCCTGCCTCTACTCCATCCTCAAGCCCCGCCTGGAGCGATTGGTGACGGCCCCTCCGATCGTTTCGCCCCCCGAAGGGCTGTCGCCTGCGGATCCTGCGGCGACGTTCGACTTCCCCGGCACGAGATCCGACGGGGGCGAGAATGCCCCCGATCGTCCGGCCCCACCGCCGGATGACCCGCCTCGAGGGAGACAGCAACCATGAAGAGTACCCTATTCGCGACCCTCGCCTTGGCGGCCGCCGTTGCCGGGGTCGGTTGCGACAAGACGCCTGGGAAGGCTCGGCGCGGGGCCGTCCGCGAACGACTGCCCCGCGTCGCGGTCGTCAACCCGACGATGCGGCCGCTCGTCCGCCGACTCGAGGTGGCCGCCACGGTCGAGGCGATGAAGTCGGTCGATCTCAGCGCCCGCATCCCCGGCGTGGTCCACGTCCTCGCCGACGACATGACGATCGATCGTGAGGTCACGGAAGGCGAGGTCTTGCTCGTACTCGACGTGCCGGAAGTGATCGCGGAGAGGGGGACGAAGTCGGCCCTCGCGGAACTGGCGCGGAAGCAGGAAAAGTTGTCGGAGGCGGCGCTCGAAGTCGCCAAGCGCGAGGTCGAGGAGAGCCAGTCGGACAAGAAGCGATTCGAGGCCGATGTCGCCTTCGCGAAAGTGCGTCATGAGACGGCCCGTCAACTCGTTCGCGACCGCGCCCAGAACCCGCAGGTCGAGCAGGAGGCGCTCCGCCTCCTGGAGTCGTCCCAGGCCGCCGAGGCGAGCAATCGCGTCAAGATCCTGACGCGAAAGGCGAAGATCACCGCAGCCGAGGCCGAACTCGAGCTGTCGCGACAGAAGATCCGAGCCGCCGAGGCCGAGGTCAAGAAGGTCGATGAACTCATCGCCCTCGCCACCATCAAAGCGCCGTTCAGCGGCGTCATCACCCGACGCTGGGTCGATCGCGGGGCCATCATCAAGGATTCCGGCACGACGCTCTTCACCGTCCAGCAGATCAGCCGCGTCCGCGTCCTCATCGACATTCCGCAACGAGACGTTCCTCTCCTCAACACGCGCGACTACAAGCCCAATGATAACGGGAAAGGCGACCCGGTCACGATCCGCTTTCCCGCCCTGGCAGCCGTCTACGGCAAGGGGGGGGAGATCGAGACCCACGTTACCCGCAGCAGCCGATCCCTCGACCCGATCACTCGCACCATGCGCGCGGAAATCGAACTGGAAAACGCGCAGGGGTATCTCCGGCCTGGGATGTACGGCTCCGCCTCGTTGCTGATCGAAAATCTGGGCAGCGTGATGACGCTCCCCGCGACGTGCCTCGTGCGCCAAGGGGAGGGCCTCGTCAAAGTCTATCGGGTCACAAGTCCCGATCGCCACGGCGACGAGATCCGCGGAGTCCTCGAGCTAGTCCCGGTCTATCTCGGCATCGATGACAGCAACCAGGTCCAGCTCCTCCCAGGCCCCAACGGCGAGAAATTCAAGGGCGACGAGCTGATCGTCGAAAGGGCCACCGGCGTGATGCGCGCCGAAGAAACCGTCCTGGCGATTCGTGCGACGACGAAGGATTGACTACGGAGTCACGGAGGAGCAATACCCCGGCGGGTGAGTTGCTCCTTGCGAAAAATCTTAGCCCGACGCGCGAGCGAGGGTTTCCTGTCCGAATGCCCCGATCCCTCGCTCGCGCGTCGGGCTAAGACGAGTGCGGATCCTCGGTGGCCCTCTTACGCGCCCGATCAGCCGATCCCGAACTGAGCGAAGAGTCCGGCCAGGTAGCTCATCTCCGAAGCCCGTTCAGTTCTAGTCGCGTACAATGACCTCCTCTCCTTCCCGAAAGCGAGGTGACGATGTCAGCGGTACGCACTCCCTTGCTCTTGTCGATCGCGGCGGCCCTCCTGACGCTCGCGCTCAAGTCGGCCGCCTACGCGGTCACGGGGTCGGTCGGCCTGCTGTCCGACGCGATGGAGTCGCTCATCAACCTCGTCGCGTCGATCACGGCCTTCGGCGCGGTGTGGTACAGCGCCAAGCCGGTGGACACGTCGCATACTTATGGGCACGAGAAGATCGAGTATTTCGCCAGCGGTTTCGAGGGTACGCTGATCCTCGTCGCCGCCTTCGGCATCGGCTGGCTCGCGGTGAGTCGCCTATTGACACCCCAACCGCTCGAGCCGTTGGGGCTTGGCCTGGCGTTATCGCTCGTCGCCGCTGGGATCAACGGCGTCGTGGGATGGATCCTCGTGCGCGCGGGAAAGAAACACGGGTCGATCGTGTTGGAGGCGGACGGCAAACACCTGCTGACCGATGTCTGGACGAGTTTGGGCGTCCTGATCGGGTTGGCGCTGGTCGCGGTGACGAAGCTGGAGATCCTCGACCCCCTCGTCGCGCTGGTGATGGCCGTAAACATCCTCTGGACGGGAGTCGATCTGATCCGCCGATCGTTCGACGGCCTCATGGACCACGCTTTGCCCAAGGCGGAACAAGAGCAGCTCCGCCAGGCGATCGAACCCCAAATCGGGCCACACATGACCTACCACGCCCTGCGAACGAGGCGCGCGGGCACTCGGCGCTTCGCCGACTTCCATTTGCTCGTGCCGGGAGACATGAGCGTGCGGGCCGCCCACGCGGTCGGCGACCGTATCGAGGCCGCGATCATGGCCGTCCTGCCCAAGATCGAGATTACGGTCCACATCGAGCCGATCGAGGCGACGCAGTCATGGCAAGATAGCGAACTACTGCCGCTCGAGCAGGCTGCGAAGATGAACCACGAATGAACGACGGTCCGCTCGCCGACTTCCGATCCGGAAAGTCGCGGGACCAGTAAGAATAGCGCCCCGGCCAGGACTCGAACCCGGAACTTCTCGTTCGAAGCGAGAGATGATCGTCCGTTTCACCACCAGGGCATCGATCGTCGACAGAGGTCCGCTCGGGGGTCGAACCCGATCCTCCCCCCTACCAAAGGGGTGTGCCGCCTGATAACACCTGCAGACCGACCGAGTGCGTCCAGTGGGAATCGAACCCACGAATCCATGTTGGGAGCATGGCAAGCTACCACTGCATCATGGACGCGATCAGAGCCGACGGTGGGAATCGAACCCACACCCTTCGCGTTACGAATGCGACGCTCGACCTGTTGAGCTTCGTCGGCCTCTTTCGACGAGTGACCAGGGAGGGACTCGAACCCTCAGCGACGAGTTTCTAAGACTCGCGTGTCTACCAGTTGCACCACCCGGTCAGATAGTTCAGTACCGATGGCTGGGATCGAACCAGCGACCTATTCCTTATGAAAGAAACGCTCTCCCGGCTGAGCTACATCGGTATCACAGTCTCCGAGACAGGACTCGAACCTGCACTCTCCGGCTCCCGAAGCCGGCGCGCTACCAAGTTGCGCCACTCGAAGGTCTCGCAAGTCGCACACACGATTAACGGGCCGATCGGCCCGATGTGACAGCCGATCTCGCGGGAATGGTCGTGTGCGTCGCCTACAAGGAGATAGAGGCGCGGGTCGGCGAGAGGTTCGCGGGGGCGTGCGATTTCAGGACGCATACAAATCCATCATCATGCGAAACATCGCCCCGGACAGCGCCCCAAAGAGCAGCAGATAGACCAAGGGCTTGCGACAGTTCTCGTAGAGGGGGAACTGGTAGACTCCCGACCACAGGGGGTAGGCAGGCGGCGGATTGGGCGGCTCGCGCCGGCGCAAGGCGATCTCGCGCTCGACGCGCTCATCGGGGACTCGGCTCGCCTCGCTCGGGGCGGGTTCCGGCTCGTCCGGCGGGGCCGATAGCTCGTAAGGGTCCGGCGGGGGCTCGACGTAGCTAGGGAGGATCGGTCGCGGCTCTTCCACCTCGACGATCCGATACGCCATCGACCCCGAGCGCGCGGGCGGTGGCGCTTCTTCCTCCTCGGGGTCGGCCCACGGGTCTTCGGCGGCGATGGCCTTCACGCGCTTCTTGCGCGGGCGTTGTTCCTTGTTGCCCGGCTTACGGATCGACTTCGCGGCGGCTCGACTCTGCTCGTGGATCAGCCAACCGAGTCGCCCGACGAGCCGGGCGTGGATCAGCCAGAGGGCGGACATCGCGAAGACGGAAAGGGGCAGGACGTACCAGTGGGGACTCGAGAGGCCAAGGTAGCCCAGCGCGCCAACTCCCACGAACAAGGGGGCCGTGACGAAGTAGAAGACGATCATCGAGGGCGCGATGCGCAACAGGCCGAGGAGGGTGCGCGCCGACAGCACCGCCCAGCGCGAGGAGGCGGACGACGAGGAGAGGATGCCGATCGGGAAGAACAGCCAGGCGAACGGCCCGAGGATGAGCAGATACCGAAGGGCCGTGTTGTCGGGGTAGAACGTGTTGGCCAGCGCTCGGCTGATGAAACCCGCAGGCATGAGGATGATGGCCGACACGCCCAGGAATTGGAGTGCCGTCAGGATCCAGTCGTAGGTCGGCTCGTCGGGCCATTCGACGCGATCGATGCCCCCCGCGGTCCCCTGGAGGACGACGACGTAGGTCCGGGCGGCCAACACGAGCAGGTAGACCGAGACGACCGCCCAGGCGGCGAGGGTCACGACGAAGAGGATGGCATCCCCAGCACCGCTGATGGCAAAGAGCATGGGCCGAACCTCGAAGGCGTAAGGATGAGCCGAGCGACGCGAAGCCGCCGGGCCTCGCACCGCTCCACTCACACTACGAATCTACGACCCCATCAGCTTCAGATGCTTCCGCCACGGCTCCGCCTTCGCCTCGAAGTCGCGGCCCGTCATCTCGCGCAGGGCGTTCACCGCCGCCTTCTGGTAAGGCGACAGCACGCCCGGCTCGCGCTCCTCCAGCCTGGCCC
>JANXSH010000047.1 GCA_025356615.1 Planctomycetia bacterium
GGCGACTTGGCGTGAGTATGCGCAGCGTGCCGCGAAGACCTAACCCCCTAACCCCCTTCCCTAAAAGGAAGGGGGGATCAGACAAGTACCCGCTCTGGCTCCCCCTCCCCTTTAGGGGAGGGGGCTGGGGGGTGGGGTCAGCCGCTCACCGACTTCATCCCTCTCCGTTCAGGGGGATGCGGGGCTTCCGGTCGATCACTCTTTGAGCTTCTTCCCGCCTCCCAGGCCAACATTTTCTCTCCCTCGCCAGTCGTCAGTTGAGTTCGTGTGCCCGGAGTGAGTACAATGGAGGTATGAAGTTCCATGCAAACCCTCGCTCCGGCCCTCCGACCGTAACCTTCCTCGGCGCGGCCCAATCCGTTTCCGGCTCGATGCACCTCCTCGAGGCGGGACCGTATCGATTCCTCCTCGACTGCGGCCTCCATCGCGGGCCGCGCGAAGAAGCGCGCCAGCGCAACTCGACCTTCCCCTTCGACCCCGCCACCATCGACGCGGTCTTCCTCAGCCACGCGCACGTCGATCACTGCGGCAATCTCCCGAACCTCGTCCGCCAGGGGTTCACCGGGCCGATCTACTGCACGCCCGCGACACGCGACCTGATCGCCGTGATGCTCGAGGACTCCGCGCGCATCCAGGAGGACGAGGCCGAGACTTCCCGCATCGCCTCCAATCACGGCGGTCGGCCGGCGACTCGCGCACTCTACAAGCGCTCGGACGTTCACGACACGATCGACCACTGCGTCGGCGTCGAGTACGACAAGCCCGTCGCCGTCAACCCGAACGTCCAGATCCGCTTCATCGACGCGGGCCACATCCTCGGCAGCGCCATCGTGGCCATCACGCTCACCCACGCCGGGCGCGAGTACCGCATCACGTTCTCCGGCGACCTCGGCCGGCGCGGGTTGCCGTACCTCCGGGAGCCGTCTGCCGTCCCGGCTGCCGACCTCATCATCTGCGAGAGCACCTACGGCGGCAAGACGCACGACACCCTCGCGGGGATGTCGGCCAAGATGGCCGACGTGGTCAAGCGCACCGCCGCGCGCGGCGGCAAGATCCTGATCCCCGCGTTCAGCCTGGGCCGGACGCAGCTCGTCTTGCACTACCTGCGCGAGTGGATGGCGAGCGGCCTCCTGCCGCGCCTGCCCCTCTACGTCGATAGCCCTCTCGCCCACGGGATCGCCATCGTCCACGAGGAGTACAGCGAGTTCCTCACGCCCCAAGTCGAGGAGATCCCGTTCGAGTGGCTCGTCTCCGCCGACGACGCCTGGTATCGGACGACGCAGTCCGGGTCGTGCATCATCGTCGCCTCGGGCGGCATGTGCGAGGGCGGTCGGATCATCCAGCACCTGAAGCACCACATCGACGACCCGCGTTCGACCGTCGTCCTCGTGAGCTATCAGGCACCGAACTCGCTCGGCTCGCAACTCTTGTTGCCGCTACCGACCGTGCGATTCCACGGCCGGACCTGGAACAAGTGGATCGAGGTGGCCCAGATCAACGGCTTCTCCGGTCACGCCGACCAGGACGATTTCGACGCCCTGCTTCGCGGGGCCGCCCAGGACACCCGGCGCGTCCGGCTCGTCCACGGCGAGCCGCCGCAAATGCTCGCCCTCGCGGGCCAGCTCCGTGGGATGGGCTTCGCCGATGTCGGCGTCCCGACGCGCGAAGAAGTCGTGACGCTATGATCGCCCGCGTCCTCCGACCGCCCGCCCCGCTGGATCTCGCGGGCCGTCGGAGTGTCTTCCTCGCCGGGTCGATCGAGATGGGCCTTGCCGGGGACTGGCAAGCCGAGGTCATCGCCGCCCTCAGTGACCTCGATTTGGTCATCCTCAACCCCCGGCGTGACGACTGGGATTCGTCCTGGCGTCAATCGATCCACGACCCTCGATTCCGCGAACAGGTCGAATGGGAGATCGCCGCGCAAGAGCGCGCCGACCTGATCGCGATGTACTTCGCCCCCGAGACGCGCGCCCCGATCACGCTCCTCGAACTCGGCCTCTTCGCCGCGAGCGGCAAGCAAGTCGTCTGCTGCCCCGAGGGCTACTGGCGCAAGGGGAACATCGAGGTAGTCTGCGCGCGGTATCGGATCCCCCTCGTCGAGTCGTTGCCGGAGTTGATCGAACAGATCCGGTCACGCTTGTGCTGAGACTGTGTGAAGAAATCGGTTTAGCGGTTCTAAAAAATCTGACCGTCACGGATTTTGGGGTGGAGGCCCTCAATAGCCCGAAATCAAGGGCTTCCGGCGCTCCACTGCTCCATCAGGGCAAGGGGAACGTTTCCCGAGCGCCGAACTTTCGGCGCTGTTAAGTGTTTACTGAGGCTGTTAAGTGTTTACTGAGAAGGAACTTCCAGATATCGGTGCCGTAATTCGACACCTGTCGCCACCATGCCTACCCCAAAATCCGTGACGGTCAGGATTGATTTCCTCCACGGTCGCCATCGTGCCGATTACGGCCATGATGGTAGACAGGTCGTATCCAGGTTTCGGGACGATCTGGAGATACGTTCCGCCCTTCACCTTCGGGGCGTTGCTCTTGCCCTTCGGGTTGCGGCTCTTGCTCGTCTTCCTAGGGCCAGCCAAGAGGGACAGCGCAGTAGTTACGGTCATCTCCTCGAAACCGTGCTGTTCCTCCAGCGACTTCCAGTTATCCGCAATGCGGATGTAGTTCGTGGCCGTGTTGTGGCAGAACCCGCAGTTGTCCTTGACCCACAGAATCCAGCCGAGTTTCTGTTTCTTCGCTTCCGTCTTCACCTGGAGCAAAAGCCTACCGACGTTAGCGGCGTGCTTCAGGGCGGAACGCATGGCCAGCGTGATCCCCTGGAGTTCGGCCACGATGTCATTCTTCAGCGTGTCAAGAGTGTTCATTCGTTCATTCCTCTGTGTTGTGTTGGCGATTTTTTGGGGCTATCTCTACAAGTACAGTTAAAGCGCATTAACTACTTCTGTCTAGTTTTCGGATGTCCAATGTTCTGGTCGTGTGGACAATTACCATCGTAACCACAATCCTCACAAGAACTTACGGACGATTCTCGCGGGCGAATGTATTCTGCTCAAATCGCTTCGTTATAAGGACTTGCGCGGTAATTGTCCACACGACCTAGACACTCATGGCTCGACTATCTCCCTTGGTATAGTTAAAGCGCAACTCTAACCCCGAACCTCGGGTAGAGAATTCGGGGTCTATGTCCTGAATTGAGGTACAATGGGATGTTTTGGTCGATAACAGGACTAGTTAGTCCTTTTATTAGTCGAAGTAAAGTCATAGTCCTTTTATTAGTCGAAGTAAAGTCATATATAATATGGCTTTACGTCGTGCGTCACTTAGGATCTATCTGAAAAATTGATCGAATGTACACTAATTCTCCTCGGGAAGTAGCCGATGGAGAGCTTTGTCGATTATGGCGACGAGCCACAGGGCGACATAGTCGACGGCCAGTTTCTCATAGCGAGTGCCCAGGCCGCGATACTCCTTGTACGAGCCCACTACCCGCTCTACGATGTTCCTGCGCTCGTAGGTCTGCTTGTCGAAGTTCTCGTCGTGGGGTTGGTCCTTCCGTGTCGGGATCACCGCCTCCACCCGACGGCGCTTGCACCACCGCCGGATGCGCGGGTGGCTGTAGCCTTTGTCCCCTGCCAGCGGAGCGGCCAACGCCTTTGGCCTTGGCGGCGGTGGAATAACCGCCGGGCCATGGTCGGCTCGAAGGACTTACTCTCGGGACGCTGACCTGCCGTGACGTGGATGGCAACAATGGAACCGTGGCTCTCACAAACCAGATGGATCTTCGTCCCAAACCCGCCCCGCGACCGCCCGAGCGCATGGTCAGGCGGTTCCTCGAGTTGCGCCTCCTGGCGTCCGCCGAGTTTGCGGGGGCCGCTCGCCTTTTTTTTCGCCCCGGCGGCAGCCCGACTGGCCCGGATGACGGTGCCGTCGATACACCACAGGTCGTGATCGATGAGCCCCTTGTCGTCCAACTCGTCCAGCAGCGAGGTGGCCACACGGACCCAGGTGCCGTCTTGACGCCAGGCGTTGAAGCGGTGGAAAACGGTCTTCCACGGCCCGTAACGTTCGGGGAGGTCAGCCCGGCTTTGCAACGAAACTCGACTTTCTCGACGTAAGTCCTTGCCGAATCGACGTAAGTCCTTATTTTTCGTCCCAGAGGTCGAGTTTCGTTGCAAAGCCGGTCAGCCCACGGGGCACCGGTATGCAAGATCCATAGGATGCCGTTGACGAGGCGGCGATAGTCCCCGGAGGGCCGCCCCGGCTTGCCGTGGCGGGTCGGGTTGGGAAACAAGGGCGAGATCCGCGCCCCCTGCCGGTCCGACAGTTCGTAGCGACGCATGGGCAGCCTCCTTTCGGAAACCTCTCCACTCGCATGGATTGTCTACCCATATTGTATCCGTTTACCCTCCCAGGGCAATTTTCAGATAGAGCCTAGCTGATACAGCGCCAATTTTCTACCGTGGGTAGAGCTAGACTCCATGCGGGCCAGTCTGAGCAAGCAGACTGTCACCGTGGTCTACAAAGACCCGAAATCGTGGGACGAACAGGCCGTCCGCGATGCCATCGAGAAGAACACCAACTTCGAGGTGGGTAAGATTTTAAACTAGAGCGATGGCGACAAGTGACTCTTGCTCATCAGGCCCCTGACTCCACCCGGAGCCAGGGGCTTTTTCATGCGAATCTTGCCCCGAAGCGGCGACCCATCCGTGCGAGTTCCCCCTTTACCTCGGCCCTTCAGAGGAATACCTCCTTGACAGAAAGAGTCGCATGCCGTAAGGTGTTTAATGTCATGGGTTAAGCCCCTTGGGAGTGTTTGCACACCTGGTGATGGCCCCGGTCTTCAAAACCGGTGGGGGGTTTGAACAAAGCTCTCGGTGGATTCGATTTCCATACACTCCCGCTACTCCAAACTACTTCCGCCGAAGTGGTTTAGGTCGATTCCTCGAGGCGACCTGTCATACCGATGACACGTCGCCTTCGTCGTTGGATGCGGGCCATCCGGGGAGTGCGAGGCCATGAAAAGGACACCCGCTCGGCGGTCGATTTCTATGTAAACCTCCGTCCACTACTCCCGGCACGATTCGCCCCTACAATCTCCCCCATCATCCACCGCTGCCAGGGGCTTCCTCCGATGCAATCCACCACCGCGCCGTCCTCCGACGCGAACGGCTACCGCACCGTCCCCGATCACGTCAACACCGGCTGGCCGCCCGGCGTGCCCTATATCGTCGGCAACGAGGCGTGCGAGCGCTTCAGCTTCTACGGCATGAAGACCATCCTCCAGGTCCATCTAACGACGCTGTTCGCCGTCCAGATGCTCCTCCCGGACACCAACGACGCCGCCAAGGGGGCCGCGACGCAGGTCGTCCACCTCTTCATGGCTGGCGTCTACGCCTTCCCGATGATCGGTGCCCTGATCGCCGACCGCTGGGCCGGCAAGTTCAAGACGATCTTCATCCTCTCGCTCGTCTACTGCCTCGGCCACGCCGTCTTGTCCTTCGGCGAAAATAGCCTCCTCGGCATGTACCTCGGCCTGGCGCTCATCGCCATCGGCTCCGGCGGCATCAAGCCGTGCGTGTCGGCCAACGTCGGCGACCAGTTCGGGCGCGGGAACATCTTCCGCATCCAGACCGTCTTTCAGATATTCTACTTCAGCATCAACTTCGGGTCGTTCTTCGCGACGCTGCTGATCCCGTATCTCCGCAACAACGCCGGCCGCATCCTCATCGACCGGTATCCCGACACGTTCGGGCACCTGGACCCGATGCGCCTGGGCACGAGCATCGCCTTCGGCCTGCCGGGCGTGCTGATGTTCCTCGCCACGGTCATCTTCTGGTTGGGCCGGCGCAAGTTCGTCCACGCCCCGCCGCAACCCGGCGGCAGGATCGGCCTGCTCGACACGCTCTGCTCCGTCTCGCTGTTCATGACCTTCGCCCACCTGTTCGCCAGCAAACAGATCGTCGGCCGGCTCGTCGAAGGCAACGTCGCGCTCCAGTGGGGCATCCTCGTCGCCATCTCGCTCGGCTTCCTCGTCTTGGGTCTGTATCTGTTCGCTTTGCGACAGAGGATTAGGCCGGACGATGGGTTCTTCGCGATCACGCTACACGTCCTTGCCGTGAAACTTGGACTGGCGAAGGCGTCCGACCCGTCCCGACTGCCCACAGCAAGGGATCTCGAGACGACCTCGCGTGCGGGGGTTCCCTCCGACAGCGTGAAGACTGCCGATCCAGGCCATCTTCGCGTCGGACACGATGCCGCTATCCAATCGACGCCGATGGCCGGCGGGGCGGTTCGGTCCAACGTCGGCGGCTTCTGGGGGCCGGGTTACGCGAAGTACGGCGTGTCAACCGATGGGCCGATCGCGGTGTTCAAGATCATCTCGCTCTTCATCTTCGTCAGCGTCTTCTGGGCGCTGTTCGACCAGCACAGTTCGACCTGGATCCGGCAAGCGGAAATGATGGACCTTCGCCTCTGGGGGGACCGCGAGTCGTTCCTCGGCATCCCGAACGTCAAATTCGACGCCAGCCAGACGCCCATGATGAACCCGCTGCTCGTCATGCTCCTCATCCCGTTGATGAACGTCTTCTACGGCCTCGTCGATCGCATGGGGTTGAAGACGACCCCCCTGCGGCGCGTCACCTTCGGCATGTTCCTGACCTCCCTCTCGTTCGTCGCCACGGCCATGCTCCATCGCTACATCGAGGATTCGCCCAAGGAAAGCGTCTGGATCGGCTGGCAGCTCGTGCAGTACATCATCATCACCATCGCCGAGGTCATGGTCAGCGTCACGGGCCTGGAGTTCGCCTACACCCAGGCTCCGAAGCGCATGAAGTCCACCGTCATGGGCTTCTGGCTGCTGTCGGTAACGCTGGGCAACGTCCTCGTCGCCTTCCTCGCGGGGTTTGAGGACCTCTCGCTCGTGAACTTCTTCTGGGTCTTCGCCGGTCTCTCCGCCGGTGCCGCCGTCCTGTTCGCTCTCCGGGCCGCGTTCTATACCCCGCGTGATTTCACTCAGGAGTGACCGATGACCACCTCGACCACTGACGCCCCCGCGCCGGCGGGCGGCGACTCGACGCGCCACCCGCCGGCTATCTGGTTCTTTTTCTGGGGCGAGTTCGCCGAGCGCAGCTCCTACTATGGGATGCGGGCGATCATGGGTTTGTACATGACTCAGGCGCTCCGGATGGATGATACGAAGGCCGGCCCCATTTATAACTACTTCAAGATGGCCTGCTACTTCCTGCCCCTGGTCGGCGGCTACATCGCCGATCGCTGGCTCGGACGGTATTGGACCATCGTCGGCTTCTCCGTCCCTTACGTCCTGGGCCACTTCATCCTCGGCATCCCCGCCGAATGGGCCTTGTTCGTCGCGATGGCTCTGCTCGCGGGCGGCAGCGGCGTCATCAAACCGAACATCTCGACGCTCATGGGCCAGACCTACGACAAGCTGCGTCCGGGCCAGCACCAGCTGCGAAGCGCCGCGTTCCTGTGGTTCTACTTCTCGATCAACATCGGCGCGCTGATCTCCCAATTGTTCCTCCCCGAGATTCGCCAGCACTATATCCTCTCCCACCTCGAACCCGAGTTGAACATCCAGGCGAAGGCAATGCTCGAGAAGGGCCAGGACATCACCCCGATCGTGCCGATCGAGATCCTCCAAGAAGCCTACGCGGTCGCCTTCGCGTTCCCGGCCTGGCTGATGGTCCTCTCGCTGGTCATCTTCGCCGCCGGGAAACGCTTCTACGCGGAGGCACCGCCGGAAGTGCAAGTGCTGACTCCCGAGGAACGCCGGCTCCAGTGGAAGACGCTGGGAAGGCTGTTCGGTGTTTTCGCGCTGGTCGTGCTGTTCTGGTTCGGCTACGAACACAACGACGCGCAGTGGGTCTTCTTCACACGCGATTACGTTGATCTGAAGTTGCCTCTCGTGGGCAAGACGATCAGTGCGGACCAACTCCAATTCCTCAACGCGCTATTCGTCTTGATCCTGATCCCGGTGTTCAACATCTCCTTCGCCTACTTCGACCCGAAGGTGAAGATATTCACCCCGATGCGCAAGGTTCTGGCCGGCTTCTTCCTGACGGCGGCAGCCGTCGGCCTGATGTCGGTCGCAGGCTTCCTGGCGCAGGGGCACACGGAGCAGGTCATGCAGGGCGGGAAACTCGTCGAACTCTCCACCGTCAAGGTGTCGGTGTTCTGGCCGGTCGCCGCCTACATCGTCCTGACGTTCGGCGAGGTTCTGCTCTACGGCACGCTACTCGAAGTGGCCTACGCCGCCGCGCCGAAGAGTATGAAGGGGTTCGTGACTGCCTGTTTCCTGCTCACCAGCACCTTGGGCAACTTCCTCAACGTGTGGTGGACGCCCCAGTACGGCGGTTCACTCAAGGACGAGGCGGCAAAGCGCGGGCCACTGATGCCGGGCGAGTTCTTCGGCATCACCGCGTTAGTCGTATTCGCGGCTGGCGTAGCATTCATCTTCGTCGGCAAGCAGTTCGAGCGTAGCCAGGCCGAGGCCGAGGCTGCGGGAGTGACGTGATCGCGCGCTCTTTCCAGG
>JANXSH010000091.1 GCA_025356615.1 Planctomycetia bacterium
GCCTCGAGGATGTCGAGGCGCTCCTCGCGCTGGCTGCCGCCGATGATCTCGCCGACGCGCGGGACGAGCACGTCCATCGCCCGGACGGTCTTGTCATCGTCGTTGAGTCGCATGTAGAACGCCTTGATCCCCTTCGGGTAGTCGTACAGGATCACGGGGCACTGGAAATGCTTCTCGGTCAGGAAGCGCTCGTGTTCGCTCTGCAAGTCGATGCCCCACTTGACCGGGAACTCGAACGTCTGGCCGGACTTCAGCAGGATCTCGACCGCCTCGGTGTACGGCAGTCGGCGGAAGGGCGCATTCACGATCCCCTCGAGCGTGCTGATGGCCGTCGGCTCGACGCGGTCTTTGAAGAACTGCATGTCTTCGGCGCAGTTCGCCAACACGTCGCGGAAGATGCGTTTGAGGAACGCCTCGGCCAGGTCCATGTTGTCGTTCAGTTCGAAGAACGCCATCTCCGGCTCGACCATCCAGAACTCGGCGAGGTGCCTCGACGTGTTGCTGTTCTCGGCGCGGAACGTCGGGCCGAAGGTGTAGACCTTGCCCATCGAGCAGGCGAAGATTTCCGCCTCGAGTTGGCCGCTGACCGTCAGGAAGGTGGACTTGCCGAAGAAGTCCTTGCCGAAGTCGGTCTCGCCCTTGTCGTCGAGCGGCGGCTTCTTCGGGTCGAGGGTCGTGACGCGGAACATCTGGCCCGCGCCCTCGGCGTCCGACGCCGTGATGATCGGCGCGTGGACGTAGAGGAAGCCGTTCTCCCAGAAGAACTCGTGGATCGAGCGCGAGACCTGGTTGCGGACGCGCATCACCGCGCCGAAGGTGTTGCTGCGTGGCCGGAGGTGGGCGATCTCGCGGAGGAACTCCATCGAGTGGCCCTTCTTCTGGAGCGGATACTTGGCCGGGTCGGCGTTGCCGTAGACCCTGACCGACCGTGCCTTGACCTCGGTCGCCTGCCCCTTGCCCTGGGAGGCGACCACGGCCCCTTCGACGCCGACGCTCGCGCCGACGCTCAGATGCAGCACCTCACTCTGGTAGTTCGGTAGTGCGGCCTCGGCGACGACCTGGATGTTGCCGATGCAACTGCCGTCGTTGATTTCGAGGAAGCTGAACCCCGCCTTGGAGTCGCGCCGGGTTCGCACCCAGCCCTGGAGTCGAACCTCGCGCCCGACCGACTCCGCCTTCCGGGCCATCGCCACGGACATCTTTTCCATGAGAGCATCTCCGTCTCGTCCTTCGCGTCTACCATACACCTAACGTAGTCGCCCGAAGGATCGACGGGAACCACCCCGTTCAGGTTCACTCTGGAGATCACGATGACCACGCCAGCCGCGAGGCACAATCTCGAGCGTAAATCGCGCGACGCGGACCTCGATTCGGCCCGCCGCTCGCTGGACGGAATGGGCGCGCGGCGCGAGGGGACGCAGGAGCAGAGCGACCTCTATTACCACTGCCCCACGGGTCGGCTCAAGCTGCGGCGGATCGACGACACACACGCCGAGTTGATCTGGTACGACCGCCCGGACGAGGAGGGGTTGCGGACCAGTACCTATCGCCGCGTCCCGGTAGCGGACGCCGGGGCGCTACACGCTGCGTTGTCGAGCGGCCTGGGCGTTCGCGGCGAGGTGCGCAAGCGGCGCGAGGTCTGGCACTGGCACAACGTGCGCGTGCATCTCGACGACGTGAGCGGACTTGGCCGCTTCATCGAGTTCGAGGCGGTGATCGATGAGGTGTCGGACGAGGCGATCTCGCTCGTGCGGTTGGAAGCGATCGGCCGGGCGCTGGGGTTGGAGGGGGTCAACGACGTGTCGGGGTCGTATGCCGACCTGATGGGGATGTGAACGGAGCCGGGGACTGGCGTCCTCGGCTCGTGCATTGCGATCACTTGGCCGGGGCGGGGGCCGGCTTCGGCTCGATCCACCAGGGGCTGATGCGGTGGATCTTGTCGAGGATCGGGCCGCGCTCGCGGGCATCCTTGGCGGCGGCGAGTTTGGCTTTGAGCTTGCGCATCTTCTTCTTGCGCTGGAATCGGCGGTCCAGTTCAATTCGACGTTCGACCATGTCGCGGATCCTATGTGGGCTGGCGTGGGAGTCTGGCAAAGGAGTTATCGTACACGATTGGGGTGGCGAGGCAAGGGGACAATATCCGTCGGGTGTGACTATGGAAGTAGGCGAAGCCCAGCGATTGCAATCGCTGGGCTTGGGGCAG
>JANXSH010000110.1 GCA_025356615.1 Planctomycetia bacterium
AGTGCGGCCAGGGCGGGGTCGTTCTTTAGTACGCGCCGGGCACGCACACTGATGCCCAGGTCGCGGATTTGGTCCACGACGAAGGCCGGCGGTTTTGGTGGCTCCTCCGCACGGAGCGCAGAGGGACCAAGCACCAGAAGGACACCGAGGCACAACAGAGATCGTCGGAGAATCATAGTAGCCCTCCTCTTGACATGACCCCATTGTGGGATTGGTCGCCCTCCGAAAGAAAGTCCGGTGTCCGGAATCAGGCCAATTCGGGATGTCCCGGCGCGAATCTGGCGCGAGAGCGCCCGGCGACGGGATGAGCGAAAGGCGCTGGCCTGGGGGAGATGTGCCGAAGATCCGTGTCACACCGCCTCGAAGATCGTCGCGATGCCTTGCCCCGCGCCGATGCACATGGTCGCCAGCCCCAGGCGTGCGCCCCGCGCCTTCATCGCGTGCAACAGGGTCGTGGCGATCCTCGCGCCGCTCCCCCCGAGCGGGTGGCCGATGGCGATCGCCCCGCCGTTGACGTTCACCTTGGCCGGGTCGAGTTTCAGCGTGCGCATCACCGCCAGGCTCTGGGCGGCGAAGGCCTCGTTGAGTTCGATCAGGTCGATGTCGGCGAGCGTCAGGCCCGCCCGCTCGAGCGCCTTGAGCGTCGCGGGCACCGGGCCGATGCCCATGACCGACGGATCGACGCCGGCGACGGCCATCGCGCGGATTCGGGCCATCGGCGTGAGGCCGAGCTGTTTGGCACGCTCCTCGGACATGAGGAGCAGCCCCGCCGCCCCGACGTTCAGCGGGCTGGAGTTGCCCGCCGTCACGGTGCCACCCTCCGGCATGAACGCCGCGCGCAGCGCCCCGAGCGCCTCGACGGTGGTGTCGCGCCGGATGCACTGATCGACGGTCATGAGGCGTTTGTTGCCCTCGTCGTCTCGGCCCCAGGTCGGGACGACCTCGGCGGCGAACGCGCCGGCGTCGGTCGCGGCGATCGCCTTGCGATGACTCTCGTAGGCGAACGTGTCCTGGTCCTTGCGGCTGATCTTGTAGCGCATGGCCAGGTTCTCGGCGGTCAGGCCCATGTTCATCGTCGCCGGGCTGTTCTTGTAGTGCAGGCGCGGGCTGGGGTCGAACCCCGCTTCCATCGGTATGTGAGACATGTGTTCGACGCCGCCGGCGATCTGGACGTCTTCGCAGTTCGCGGCGATGCTCTGGGCCGCCTGGTGGATCGCCTGGAGGCTGGAGCCGCACAGTCGGTTGACCGTGCATGCGCCGACTTCGATAGGCAGCCCGGCGATGAGCGAGGCCATCCGCCCGACGTTGTAGCCCTGCTCGCCCTGTTGCTTGACGCAACCCCAGTGGATGTCCTCGATGGCCTCGGCGGCCACGCCCGAGCGCTGGATCAGCGCGGTGAGCAGGTCGGCGGAGAGGTCATCCGCGCGGGCATCGCGGAACATGCCCTTCTCGGCACTGGCGCGAGCGACCGGCGTGCGGACGGCAGCGATGACGACGGCATGACGCATGGGAGGATCCTCTCGATGACAAGGTGACACGGTGACAAAGCGGATCGGTGACACGGACAGGGCCACGATTGCCTTGTCACCTTGTCACCTTGTCACCCGAAGTCATTCTACGCCCGGCGAAGTAGTCGGCGACGACGAGCGTGTGCAGGGGGAAGGCCAACGCTCGCGGGCCGGGCAGGACGACCAGCTCGCTCGCCTCGTCATTCGAGACGAACGCGGGGAGGTCGGCCCGGCGGGCCGGGGCGAGGCCGAAGATGAGGACCAACCCCTGGGCGGTGGCGCTGTGGACGCCGAATAGGCGGATCCCCTCAGCGTCGGCCTCGAGGCCGGTCTCTTCGCGCAACTCGCGGGCACAACCTTGCTGCCAGGTTTCGTGCAGTTCCATGAATCCGCCGGGCAAGGCGAGTTGGCCGATGGCCGGCGCGATGGCGCGGCGGATGACGAGGAGGCCGTCCTCGATGGGGACCAGGACGACGGCGACGGGAATCGGATTGACGTAGGTGACATTCGCGCACGCCGAACAGGTTCTCGGCCAGGGCTGATCGGGGGCGAACGGGTCGCCGCAAAAGGAGCAGCGGGCGTGCTTCGTCAGGCTCGGCATGGTGATGTCTCATGTGAACGGCGGTAGATCGTAAGATACGAAAGTTAGCCGGCTTTCGCGAGCGAGGATCGACAGGAAACGGACGGGACGCTCCCGTATCGAGGGGGTGTTGACGGGATCGGACTTTCCGCCGAGGAGTATCTTCAGCGGCGCGTGAACGAACTCCTCGATTCGAGCATGGCCTCTTGCCGACCCCTCCCGCGAATGGTACGATTCAGCATCACCCGAGCTGGAGTCCGCCATGATTCGCCACTCTCTGATTCTCTTCACCACTCTGTCCCTCGGCTTCGCCCCCGCGCCGGTCTATCGGCCCAAGCCGGAGACGAAGCCGGACCATTGGAAAATGCTGGTCGGGAGGTGGGTAGGCGATACTCCGAACAAAGGGTATACGGTAGACATCTCCGACGGACGCATGGTCTACAACGGGACGATCATCTACACCCTGACCCTCGACCCCGTAGCGAGGCCAGCCACCTACGACATCAAGGGGACCGCAGGTACGACCGCCACGTTCACCGGGATCTACAAACTGGAAGGGGACACCCTGACGCTCTGCTATAACGGGGGGAATCAAGGCAGGCCCGCCGCCTTCGGGAAAGGCATCAACGAAGTCTACAAGCGCAAGAAGTAATGAGGAAATGAGGCACTCGGGACGCCCGGCCCTCTGCTCGAGGTCGTCGCCGACCCCCCGATCCTCCGAGGCGGTCGCCCTCGTCGCGGGGACCGGCCCGACTCTACGACTTCTCGAGGAGTGTCCGAGGAAACCAATTGCATGGGGGAGAATGTCCATGTGGCTTCGTCCTTGGCACGTCATCGTTTGCGTCGTCGGACTGGCGGTCGTGTTGATCGGCTCCGCCCACTCGGTCGGCGATCGGGCGAAGGACATCCTCCTCGGTCTCGGGGTGAATCTGTTCTCCTCGGTCGTGTTCTTCGTCCTCCTCGAACTCTACTGGCAGAAGATGAAGCGGGCCAACGGCAAGGAGGTCGATGGCTTCGACTATCTCAAGTTTGCCCGCAACATCAGGAGGTCGAAGGAGGTGCGAATGCTCAGCACCTTCATCTATCCCTTCACCGACCATCCCACTCATGCCAACGAGCGACAGGTTCTGCTCCTGGCCCTGGAAGAAACCATCCGCCAGCCTTCGTTCATCGGGATTCAGATGCTCTTCCTCCACCCGGCGAGTCCGGCCGCCCATTCTCGCGCTGCGGAGCGGACGGACGATGATGTCCTCCAGCGTATGGAGGAATCGTTGGCCACCCTACAGGCCCTCGTCCGACAGTTCGAGGGCGACCCTCGCCGCAGCCGGATCGAGATCAAGCTGTTCTGGAGGACGCCGCCCTTCGCCCTCTTCCAGGTGGATAACTTCGCTTCGATCTCGTTCTACTTCCGGGATCGGCCGATCAGCGAAGTGGCCCGCCTCGAGTTCTTCATGGACTCGCCGGTCGGGGTGTTCGTCGAGAAGACGTTCGACGACCTCTGGCGCGACGAGCGGACCGTCACACTGGCAGACTTTCTCCAGCGACGGCTTCGTGCGAGTTCCCTGGAACCAACGGCGAATCAGACCTCATGACCGATCGCTGAGGAACCTTGGGACTGCCCAGCATCGCCGCCACGTCCAACGTCCCCCTGGCGCAAGGCGGTGTTAGCCGGGCGTCTCCGGAATTTAGCGCGTATACTCCTGCACGAAAGAAGATCACGAAGTGAACTCTTAGCCCGACGCGCAAGTTTTGGTACTGCGCACCTCGTAGGGTGGAAATAGACGAACTCGCAAGAAAATCTCACAAGTACAATCCATGTAACATCTTACGTCTGAAACTGTTCTTTTGTCCAGAAGTCGAATTCGCC
>JANXSH010000130.1 GCA_025356615.1 Planctomycetia bacterium
CATCGCGCGGTTCGATGCCGCCCGCGACCTGGCGACAAGGAGCAAGGTGCCCGTCGTCATGTTCTTCGACGAGATCGACGCCATCGGTCGGCGGCGCGGCAGCGACATGGGTTCCGGCGCACCCGACCGCATCCTGGCGACGCTGCTCGCGCAGCTCGACGGCGTAAGCCAGGTGCCCGGCCTGATCGTCATCGGCGCGACCAACCGGGCCGACATCCTCGACCCCGGCCTCGTCCGCGCGGGCCGACTCGGCGACATCAAGGTCCGCATCCCGTCGCCCAACCGCGCCGGGGCCGGGGCGATCCTGCGCGGCTACCTGAAGCGCTTGCCGCTGGCCGAGGAGGTCGAATTGCTCGTCGGCACGATGCTCGGCCGGCTCTACGCCGCCCAGGGCACCTTCGCAGAAGTCGCGCGCGTCACGCTTCGCGACGGCAGCCGGGTCGTCGTCCGAGGGCGCGACCTCGTGAGCGGGGCGCTGCTCGAAAACGTCGTCCAGCTGGCCGCCGAACGCGCCGCCGATCGGGCCGCGCAGGGCGATGATACGGGGGTTTCGGAAGACGACCTGACGCACGGCCTCGACCGCGAACTGCGCGGCATGGCGAACCTGCTGACGGCGGGGAACGTCCGTGGGTATGTGAGCCGGCTCCCCGCCGACCGCGAGCCGATCGGCGTCGAAATCCTGCTCGGAGCGTAAGCCCATGCGTTGCAATGCATGGGCTTGGGGTGGATGAATCCAAATGGAGCAACCATGACCGTCACTCCGAAGATCCTCGGTGCCGACTACGAACTGGCGAACGCGATGACGACGCGCGGTGCCTCGTTCAACCAGAGCGTCTACGAGGCGTCGCGCCGGTTGCTCGACGAAATTCCGGGCTATCCCAAGGCCCGCACCTGGGGCGGCACGTCGATCGAGTGGGGCCGGCGCTTCCTCGCGGGCAACGGCGGGTCGGTCTACATCGACAGCGACCACCTGGAGATCAACCTCCCCGAGCACAGCCGTGCGGCGGACCACGCCCTACACGTCCACGCCGGGTTCCGCATCGCCCAGCGCGCCAAGGTGGCCGCCGAGGCGAAGCTCGACGGGACCGGGATCAACCTCATGGCGACGGTCAGCGACACGCAGCGCTCGTGGGGCGCACATCTCAACGTGTGTGTGAGCCGGGGGCTGTGGGACGACATGTTCACCCGCAAGCAGCACCTCGCGGGGCTGTTCGCGACGCACCTCGTGACGGCGGCGATGTTCACCGGCCAGGGCCAGGTCGGCGCGGGCAACGGCCGGTCGGAGTGTGACTACCAGATCGCCCAGCGCCCGGACTATTTCGAGGAGTTCGTCGGCTGGCAGACGACGCACCAGCGGCCCATCCTTAATTTGCGCGACGAGTCGCACGCAGGCAAAGGGCTGGCGCGGATGCACATCATCTACTTCGACAACGCGCTCATGCCGACGGCCAACTACCTCAAGCCCGGGACGACGCAACTCGTCCTCGCCATGCTGGAAGCGGGCTTCGCCGATCCGGCGATCCTGCTCGATGACCCGCTCTCGGCGGCGTCGGTGGTGAGCCGTGACCTGACCTTCAGGCAGACCTTGCGTCTCGTGGGTCGGGGGCGGAAGGCGACCGCGATCGAGGTGCAGCGCCGGCTTTCGGACCTCGCGGCGGAATTCGTCGCCTCCGGCGAGGCCGACGAGGCGGTGCCCGACGCCGAGGCGATCCTGGCTTGCTGGCGCGAGACGCTCGACATGCTGGAGCAACGCGACCTGGCGGCGCTGGCCCTGCGCATCGACTGGGCGCTGAAGTATGTGCTGCTCGAGCGCCAGATCGCCCGTCGCGGACTGTCATGGGATTCTGCCGACGTTCGGGCGATGGACCTCCGCTACGCGAACCTCGACCCGAGGGAAGGTCTCTTCCTTCAGTTGGCGTCGGCGGGGCACGTCGATGGGATGCCCTCCAATGACGCGATCGACGCGGCGGCGGACGAGCCGCCGACCGACACGCGGGCCTACCTACGGGCACACCTGATTCGGTTGCTCGGCGACGAGATGAGCGAAATGGATTGGGACCGGGTGCGTTTCCGTATGGGAGGCGCGGGCTGGTATCGCAGCGCGGGCAACTGGCTGGGCATGCCCGACCCGGCCCGCTGGGGCAAGGAAGAGGCCGACGCCGTGCTGGAGTCGTGCAGCACCCCCGAGGAGTTCGTCGCGGCCATCGGCGAGCCGACCTGGCCGGACAAATTTTCGTCGGGCGGTTGGGGGCGGAGTGAGTGGTCTTACTCCGGGATGGAAGGCTAGATTCAGGACAAAGGAGATAGGTTATGGAGCAATTGCTGACGCGCCCGCGACCCGTGGGCGGATCGGTGGACGGCGGCGGGTGCGGCACGGGTCTCGACGAATTGCGGTCCAACCTCGACGGCATCCTCGCCGAGGCTGACCGCATCCTCGACGGGCTGAAGCCGATCAACGCCGAGGAGTACCTGCAACAGAACCGCCAGCGCGGCGGGCAGTGAAACGACGGGCAACGCTGATCGTCGTCCTCCCCCCTGGACTCGGGGGCATTGGTATCTACATGAGTCGAAGAGAGTGGGTGAGGTCTCCCAGAGTCTGACCCCCCCCTTACAAGGCTACGTTTGTTGCGACAAGAATTCTTCTTCGGTCGAGGTGGAGGCGAAATGACATGGTTTGGGCCAGGGTTCCGGGTGCAAGTGCTGGGGAAGGCAGTTCTGCCCCTCCCGCCACAACGCGCTCGAGATCGCCAGTCCTCGCTTCGACACCCGGTGCGTCCTCCACCTTCTCCACCCTCTTTCGGGAGGGCGTCGTCTTCGAGCCGGCGGCTGAACCCGCCGTCTTGTCGCTCCCGATGGCGAGACCTTTCTCCGGTCGAGTCCCTTCCTGCCCCTCCTTGGCCCGCTTCTCGCTGCGGGCCTTCTCGCGCTGCTCTCGAGGGCCTCGAAGCCTTACTCGATCCGGGCGCGGAAGGCGTACCACACCGCCTCGCCCGTCTCCGGCGGCAGGTCGGTCAGGAGGAACCACGGCTCGCGGTATCCTTCGGCATACCGTGCCAGGAGCGTTCGAGGCATCTTCTCGCCGGTAGAGTCGCGGCCTTCGACGTGCATGCTGCCGCCGACGCACTCGAACAGATCGGACGGGCTGCGGAAGCGTTCGCCCCGGTTGGTGACATCGATCGCGAGGGCCAGTCGGTGACCCGACCACGAGGACGGGACCCAGCGCGGCAAGGGGGCGAAGCAGGTGGAGACATCGAAGTCGCGGCGTTTGCTGCCGTGCCAGAAGCCGGACTTGGCGGGAGCCTCCTTGTGGAACTCGGAAAGGCGTTCGCGCACGGCGTCGTAGGACCAGCCGAAGGAGCTGGCGAGGAAGCACGAGACGGTCATTGGGTAAGTCGAAGGGGGTGCGACATAGGAAGACTTCGGTAAGTCGGGTGCGTAGTATCCCCAGCCTAGCGGATTTCCTGGTCGCGCCCTCTTCTTTTCCATCGCGTCTCACCTCGAATCACCCTGCGATTATACTGTCGCATGAAACGTAGCCTTGTACGCGGTGAGGGGTGAGGTCTGGCGCTACGGAGAAAGTATCCGTTACAGTAGAAGTAGAGGGTTGTGCCGATAGAATCGACTCTTCGCGGGCCTTGTATGCTCTGCCTTCCCGAGCGCATGGACCGGCTGCGACGTGCCGGCGGGAGTGGGGAGGATGCCGCTCAAATCAATTCCCCTACCAGGGTCGGCATCCAGGCGCTCCTCGTCATGACCTGATAGTAGTGGGTGGACGGCTCGACGACGACGTAGACCGTCACGACCCCCCGCTCGTCGCGCACGGCGATGCCCCGGACTCCCTCCCGGACCCGGAACCACACACCACGGTCCAGGCCGACCGTCGCCGGGATGACGACCGGCTCCCACTCCTCCCAGCCCCCCCCTTCCAGCGTGGCGAGCCAGGTCCAGGCGGTGGGGGGCAGCGAGCGACTCTCGCCCCTCCGGTTCCCCCACCGGGCCAGTTGCAACCGCCCGTCCAGCCAGACGGGCAGCAACCGCTCCCGGTCCTCCAGCAGGAACCGGACCTCACGCTCGCCCCCGCGCTCGTAGACGCGCCGCCCCAGGCCGTGACGGTCGATCAGTTCCAGCGGCACCTCGCCCAAGGCCAACGCCACGCCCGAAAACATCGTCCCCTCCCCGTCAGAAGCAAATCTTGCCCCGGATGTCGCAGATGTCGTAGCCCTGCGCGCCGTCGCGGTACACGTCGGTCAACGGTAGGGTGGCCCCGCTCCGCAAGGCGAACCGGCCCACCGCGTCGTTCACCGCCCGCTTGGCGGCGGCGACAGAGAGGGCCTGGCCGTCCGGCGGGTCGAACAGGCCCATCTGCACATAACCGGGCCGCCGCAGTTTGGTGGCAAAGATGTGGATGCGGGACACCCCGCGGCCGGGCTGCCAGGCCCGCTCGAAGCACGGACGCGCGGCCCCGACGAGGAGGTCGAACCGCCGGGTGGGCGAGGCGAACACCGTTCGCTCGGAGCCTTCGGAGCCGTCCCAGTGCATCAGGTAGACGGTCAGCTCGCCGGCGGCCGCTTGGTGCCAGTCCAATTCCTCCACGAGTCGCTCCAGGTTCCGTACCACCCACGCCCACAGCCGGTTCGGGTCCGTGGTGACGCCCCCCAGGCTGCCGCCGCGAGACAGCGTCTTGTGGGGGGGGCGCTCGGTGAGGAGCGGGATCACCGGGTCGCCGTTCAACTCGTACCAGAGCGCCTCCCCCGCGCGGGTCATCAGGCTGCGGACCAGGAGCCGGTCCGCCCGCGCCAGGTCCAAGCAGGTGCGAATGCCGTAAGGCTCCAGGCGGGCGGCGCGGGCGGCGGCTATGCCGCTGACCTCCGTCACCGGCGTCCGCCCCAGTAGTGTCGATTCGGCGTCCCGGTCCAGCAGGGCGAACGCCCCGAACGGCTTGGCGGTGTCGCTGACCAACTTGGCGAGCGTCTTGGTGCGGGCGATGCCCACGGTCACGGGAACGCCGATGGTTTGGAGGATGTGGTCCCGCATCGCCTCGGCGGTCCCCTGGAGGGACAGCCCTCGGTGGGTCGTGACGCGGAAGAAGAACTCGTCGATGGAGTAGAATTCGACGGCGGGGGAGAACTCGCGGACGGCGTCGTGCATGAGGCGGGAAAGCACCTCGTACCAGCGGAAGTCACGCTTGAGGTAGACCCCGGCGGGGCAGAGGCGGATGGCGTCCCAGATCGGCGTGCCGGTCTTCACGCCCGCCGCCTTCATCTCGTAGCTCTTGGCGATGACGCAGGCACCCTGGTTGCCGAGTACGCCGACGGGCTTGCCGCGCAGGTACGAGTCTCGCACGCGCTCGGCGGACACGTAGAAGCAGTCGGCGTCGAGGTGACCATACGCCGAATGGTGTTGCATCGCCGCGCCCCGTCGCCCGTCGCTGGGAACGCCGGGCGAGTGTTATCGTATATGAACCCATGTACACTTGCAAGAGGGAAATCCCGGATTGCGGCAGAAGCACTGCTCGATGGAATCACGCCTTGCTCAGCACAAGGTCCAGCGCCCAGCAGCCGCGGACGTGGGGACCGGGCGATCGCAGGTGGGAGAGGATGTCGGCGTCGTCGCAACCGGCCTCTTCGAGGGCATCCGAAAGGACGGCGAGGCGGGCGGGGTCGAGTTCGCCCGAAGGTAGGATACGTTCTTCGTAGGCGGCTGTGGCGAGGCTGGTCAAGGTCGGCGTGAGCCAGAAACGGTCAAGAGAAACGGGGCGGAAGGGATTGCCGAAGATGCAGTAGAGGCTCTTGAGTTGGAACGCGAAGGCATGTTGTCTCTGGGCCGATTCCTCCCAACTTTCAACCAATCTCACTGTCCTGTCTGCCGCCCGCCAAGCAACTCTATCAGTAACGAAAAACCCCGAAAGATCATTTAGGCTCGTCGGCTCCTCCCCGTCGGCCCAGGCTTCGGCAAGATGTACAGCACGCATGAGCATACCGACATCGCTACGATACCAGCGGAAGAATGCACAAGTCCAGAGTCTCGGTCGCCGAGAGCCGCCGCGACCTTGAAGTGATCGAACCATTTGTGTCGGGTTATCGCACACCAGCCATTCCGCCTCGGTCATGGCCGTCCCTTTCCAGCCAGAAGACGTACACGCTCCCGCAACATAGTCGAGGGACACAACCATCGATAACCTTGGCAGTAACTCCGCAGTTTCAACCCTCGACTGGGCCGAGACCGTCTGCCAGTGTCCAGATCGCATCACCTACCAACAGGGTAGGTGAATAAGTGGGACGGGCGCTGTTTCGAGCAGCAGCCTCGGGAAACTCAACACGAGTGAGGAGCCGATAGCTACTCTGCGCAATTCGCTCACGCGCGGCAACTCGCAGCTGGCAGAGGCGATCTCCGCCTTCAGCCTGTCCGCCGTGCGGACGTGCCCCGGAAGGATCTTGCTGTACGAGTCGCCTCGCTATGCGATCAACGGAAGGTTCAGGACGGACCAGCTGAAGGACACGATGGCCGAAAACCTGGGGCCAGGTCGAACTCGAATCGGATCGGGGGGAAATAGACCTCTGACAGCTGCCGACCGCAGACCGGCGGGTTCGTCTGGGCAATCTTTTCCGTTCGCTGTCTCGTCTTGAAAGAGTACCATCACGCGCGTCGGCTCTCCCGACGCGATCCCTCGATCGGAGATCCATCCATGCGCAAGTGGCTTGTTGCTGGGGCGAGTTTGGCAGCGGCGTTGACGGCGGGAATCTTCCTCGTCCCCTTGCTCGCGGCCAAGCCCGATGACAAGGCCGAGGAGCCAAGCGCTCGCGCCGCGCAACTGCCGATCGGGCAAGTGATGCTCTACTCCTCGGGCGTCGGCTTCTTCCAGCGCGAGGGCAGCGTCGAGGGCGACGCTCGGGTCGATCTGAGCTTCCCCGTGAGCGACATCAACGACCTCATCAAGAGCATGATCCTGCGCGACCTCGACGGCGGCCACGTCAGCGCCGTCAGCTACGACTCCAACGCGCCGCTCGACCGCACGCTCAAGTCCTTCGCCATCGACATGAGCAAGAACCCCGGCTTCGCCGAGATCCTGAACCAGGCGCGCGGCGAGCGCGTCGAGGTCGCCCTCGCCAACGCCGCCAGCGGTGCGCTCACCGGCACGATCGTCGGAGTCGAGAAGCAAAAGCAAGTGGTCAACAAGGACGTGAACGAGGTACAAGTCCTCAACCTGTGGTGTGCCGACGGCATGCGGGGCATCAAGCTGGCCGAGGTGCAGAAGGTGCGCTTCCTCAACGCGAACATGGACGCCGAGGTCAAGAAGGCGCTCGAGACCCTCGCGCTTTCGCACGACACGCAGAAGAAGGCCGTCAGCCTGAAATTCGCAGGTGAGGGCAAGAGGCGCGTGAAAGTCGGCTACGTCATCGAGAACCCGATCTGGAAGACTTCGTATCGTCTCGTCCTGTCGCCCAAGGAGCAGGAGAAGCCGTACTTGCAGGGCTGGGCCGTCGTCGAGAA
>JANXSH010000149.1 GCA_025356615.1 Planctomycetia bacterium
TTCTACTGCATGATCGGCCCCAAGCATTCTGGTGGGCCGTACAGCGAGGGGAGGGCGTTCGCGGTGGTCGGCCCGCTGGCGAAGCGCCTCATCGACTCCGCACGCAAGAAGGACGTGATCGACCTCTCCGTGACCCTTGCCGACGACCTGCCGACGAACTGGCCGGGCAAGGGGGTGGGCAATCACCGCCAACCCTACATGACGATGCGCTTCGGCATGAATCCGAACACCAAGACCGCCTTCCCGATGCAGATGATGGACAGCCACGCCGGAACCCATTTGGTTCCCCCGGCCTATGCCCTCCCGCCCAAGGGGTTCGATGATGCGACCTACTCCCCGGAGGTCCGGGGCTGGTTGCGGGAGTACGAGAAGAAGTACGGCCCGCGCGGGACGAGCGACATCACTGCGGAGAAAGTGCTACTCGACCAGACATGCGGTCCGGCGCGGGTCATCGACGTGAAACACCTGTTGGGGACCACACGGAAGGAACAATGGCCCGCGTCGCCCGAGATTTCGGTCGCCGACATTCGCGCCCACGAGAAGAAGGAAGGGGCGCTGACGCCGGGCGACCTGGTGATCTTCCAGAGTGGCTGGACCGACAAGCACTATCGCCCACTGCCGGGAGGGGCCGCGTGCATGGACGAGCCACTCAACGGCAAGCGCGAGGGGTGGCCCGCTCCAGGGCCGGACGCCATCGCCTACCTGGCGGGCAAGGGCATCCGCTGTGTCGGCACCGACGCCCCGACGCTGGGCGGCGTTACGGACGAGCGAGCGCTGATGACGTACTGGATCTTGGGCACCAAGGGCATGGTCGGCGTGGAGTTCCTCACGAACCTCGGCAGCCTGAAAAAGGGTGCTTATGTATTGTTCGCTCCCGTCAAGGTTCGGGATTGTCACGGTGGCCCCGGTCGTGCCATCGCGTTTCAATGAGAGGCGACCGGGGAAGCGGATCGAACCACGGATCACACAGAGGACATGGATAAGACGAAGGATGTGCCCGAGGTGATTCGGACCCCGACTCTTGCCGTTTCTCTTATCCGTGTTCATCCGTGTGATCCGTGGTTCGATCCGCTTCCCGGATGCCACACCCATTCGCCCCTCTCGCCGTTGCAAGTACCACCGACATGCCATACAGTGAAGGCACCCTGCCGTTCCCACCACTCCTCGATACGAGGCATTCCACCATGCCGACTCTCCCGCGCTTGCTGTGCCCGTTGCTCCTGTCGTGCGCCGCCCTCGCGGCGACAAACCCTTCGCCCCTGAACGCGGCCCCCCCCGCTCCGGTCATCCAGTCCGCGCGTAGCGGCGCGTGGTCCGTCGCGGCCACCTGGAAGGGCGGGGCCGTCCCTGGGGCAGGCTCCCGCGTCCTCATCCGCGAAGGGCACCGCGTCGAGTACGACCTCCAATCGGATCGGGTCATTCGCACGATCAACGTGGCCGGCTCCCTGGCGTTCGCCTCCGACCGGAACACTCGCCTGGAGGTCGGCCTGCTCAAGATCCAGGCGGGCGACGAGTTCAGCGAGGAAGGCTTCGATTGCGAGGCGCACGTCGGCAAACCCGACTCGGCCAAGGACCGGCCCGCGTTGGAGGTGGGCATGCCCGACCGGCCCATCGACGCCCGGTTTACCGCGCTCATTCGCCTGCACTACGTCGAGGGGATGGACAAGCAGTCGTGCCCGGCCATCGTATGCTGCGGCGGGCGGATGGACTTCCACGGATCGCCCCTGAGCCGCACCTGGGTCAAGCTGGGGGCGGACGCGAAGGCCGGGCAGGGCGTCGTCACGCTCGGGGAAGCGGTCGCCGGATGGCGTGTCGGGGATCGCCTCCTCGTCACCGCGACCCAGAAGAGTGCGGTCGAGTCGGGAACCCGTCGGCCCGGCAAGACCAACCGTAAGGTACTCACGGAAGAGCGCGTCATCAAAGCCCTGAAAGGGGTGAGCCTCACGCTCGACAAGCCGTTGGAGTTCGCCCACTCCGGCAGCGGCGACTTCCGGGGCGAAGTGGCCAACCTGACGCGCAACGTCGTGGTCGAGTCGGCCGACCCGCGCGGGGTGCGCGGGCACACCATGTACCACCGCCATTCCGCAGGCTCGATCGGCTACGCCGAGTTCCGCCACCTCGGCAAGGAAGGCGTCCTCGGACGCTACGCCCTGCACTACCACCTCGCGCGCGACACGATGCGCGGCAGTTTCGTCCAAGGCGCGAGCATCCACGACAGCCACAACCGCTGGCTCACGATCCACGGGACGGACTACCTCCTCGTCCGGGATTGCGTCGGCTACCAGAGCGTGGGGCATGGCTTTTTCATGGAGGACGGCACGGAAGTCTACAACGTCCTCGACCGCAACCTCGCCGTCCAGTCGTACCGGGGCAAGCCTTTGCCCAAACAAATGCTCGGCTTCGACGCCAACGACGGGGCCGGCTTCTGGTGGGCCAACAGCCTGAACACCTTCACCCGTAACGTCTCTTGCGAGAACGACCGCTACGGCTACCGCTTCGAGGCCACGCGCACCAGCGACTTCGACCCCACGTTGCGCGTGCGCCAGCCCGATGGTTCGCAGAAGCCGACCGACATCCGCACGCTACCCTTCGTCCGTTTCGAGGACAACGAATCCCACTGCGACGGGCTGTACGGCTTCAACCTCGGCGAAGGGGTCGATCGCGTCGGGCCGGACACCCGCCACCCGTTCGTCATCCGCCGGATGCTGATCTGGGAGATCCACTACGCCTTCCGCGTGCAATCCCCCAGCGTCCTCGTGGAGGACATGCACATCCACCGCTCGGTCTACGGCGTCTACCACCCCAATTACGACAACCACGTCTACCGCAACCTGCGGATCAACGGCGACGGCTCGGAGCCGTTCAACCGGGGGCACGACGACCTCGGCACGCAGTACGGACCCCTGACCGTGGACGGCCTGACGTTCGACGACGTGAAGGGCTACCCCGACAGCATCCCGCTGATCCAGATCAGCGCCAACAACCCGACGGGGAAGGCCGTGTCGCACTTCCGCAACCTGAAAGTGATGCGGACCGATACCAAGAACCGCCGCCCGGTCGTCGATACGGGCGGCGGAGCCGAGGTCGATCCCGACACGGCTACCGGGGTGGCGGTCTACCTGCACGATCATTACGGACGCGGCCGACATGCCAAAGTGTTGGTCACGAATGCAAAGGACTTCAAGGCCGACCAGCTGACGTACCTCCGTGAGGAGCCGTTCACCGGCGCGAAGGCCCGCATCGTCGAGGTGAAGGAGGTTCCGTTCCCGAAACTGCTCGACCCGGTGGACGACCTGCCGCCCGCGACCGTCATCACCCACGTTCGACGGCTCGAGGGAGGCAAGGTCGTGGTCCGGGGGATCGCGTCGGACAACGGGACCATCAAACGGGTGACGGTAAACGGCGAGGCGGCGAAGCCTAGGGGGAATAGCCTGGCCGAATGGGAAATCGTGCTGGAGAAGGTGCCTGCGGGGAAGCTGACGCTGACGGCCCACGCCGAGGACGAGGCGAGGAACGTCGAGAAGACGCCGCATGTCGTGGTGGTGCGGTGAATCATTGGATGGACGGCCGGGGCGCGCCAGACCTCACCCCCTCTCCCGCAGGGCACTGGTATCGACACAAAGGAAAGGTGAAGCCGGTGCAAGGCCCACCCCACCCCCCACCCCCCAACCCCCTCCCCTAAAAGGGAGGGGGAGCAAGACCGGCCCGTGGGAGACTTCACGCCTTCAGTCATGCCTCCGGCTCCCCCTCCCTTTTAGGGGAGGGGGCTGGGGGGTGGGGTCAGACGATGGGAGACTTCACCCTTTCTCTTGTGTAGATCCCACTGCCCGCAGGGAGAGGGAGTCGAACCTGTCCCGGATCGCGGCACGGAAGTGATATTGCCCCGTCGCGCCCCTCATCGGTACGATACCGCACTTGTCCGGTCCGATGATTGGAGACGGCCTCATGCACTCACCCACCGAGCAATCTTCGGCCTCCTCGCGTCTGGAGAGGGAAATTCTCGACGAAGCACTCTTCTGTACGGACCGCTCGTTCGACCCGGCGGAGTTGTCGGTCTACCTGCCTCCCGTCCCCAAGATCACCCCTCAGATCCCTGTGTATTCCACAGTCCCCGAGTACCTCACCGCCCCCGTCGCGGATTTCGAATATCCTGTCTCACCGTTTCCGACCCCCGACGGTTCGGAAGCGAATACCTGCGGGTCCGTCTCGGATGCGGGCGGTAGTTTCGAGTTCACCAATCTCGCCCCCGGTCTCTATGAGGTTCGGCACCAGGCTCTTCCGCCGGAACCGATGGCCCCCGAGCATGAAACCGACGAGCCGATCCCCACGCCCTCGACGCCCGAACGTCCCGACCTGCGAATCGAGGTCAACACGGGGCTGAGTATCGGGCCTGGAGAGAAAGTCCTCATCGGTGCGGATGTCCTCCGCATCGTCGGCGCGGAGTCGCCTGTTCCCATCGACCTCATGCTCCTTTCGCCGCCCATGTTCGGGGCCTTCTTGCGGGACGACTTTGCCATGACGGGGGGCGATGTCTTTACCCAAGAAGACATCGACAGGGGGCGCGTTAGCTACCAGCACGAAGGCGATGCGGTCGAAGGATCCGATCACTTCAGCTTCGCCAGCCCGGAAGGTGAAATCCCCCCGACCCAGGTCGAGATCCAGATCGTCATCGATCGCCGTGCCCCCCGGTTGCTCGGCGTCGGGCGGCTCGACCGGATCACGCGGGGGATGACCGTCTCCGCCATCCTCGACGAACAGGCCGATGCCGATGGCGAGTGTGGCTTGGCCGTGACCGGGGTCGCCGGCACCGGCACCTGGGCGTATTCGCTCGACGGAGGGAAGTCCTGGCGATCGCTGGGCGACGCCCAGCCGGGGCTGGCCCTCCTGCTCGGACCCGCCGACCGTCTGCGATTCACCCCTCGGCCGGGTGTCGATACGATCGCACGATTGAGCTACCGCGCTTGGGATCGGTCGTCGCGCGCTCCGGGCGACCGCGCCGACCTTGCCCGGCATACCGTCGTCGGGGGGACGACGGCCTTCAGCCTGGGAATCACGAACTCGAGTCTGCGAATCGAGTCGTTGACCGCCCCGGCGAAGCGGAAGGTGGCCCAGCCCTGGGACACGCCCCTCACGGGGGCCGGCCTGATCGAAAGTGGCGTCGCGATCGTCCGACTCGCAGGCCCCGGAACCTGGCAATTCAGCGCGGACGGCTCGACGTGGCGCGATTGCAAAACGGTCTACCACGGCAGGGCGCTCCTGCTCCCTTCCGATGTCCAGATTCGATTCGTGCCCCAACCGGAGGCCAAGGGGAAAGCCTCGCTTTCGCTCCGATCCTGGGAGGGCGACGAAGACGACGGGGGGGGGCATACGAATCTCGCCGCCCGCAGCAGCGTGGGGGACGGGACCAGGTTCGGGGCCACGATCGAGTCGTGGAGCTGGTCGTTCGGCGGCGCGTGAGTCAGCCCCCGAGCGAGCGGGCGTCGAATGCGAACGGCAACAGGTCGCTCATCCGATGGCGTGCCAATTCGCCCCCGAGGTTGGCGAGGACCACCTCGACATCGCCCCCGAATTCCCACAACCACTGGCGGCAGGCCCCGCACGGGGGCGTCGGCTCGTTCGTGTCGACGACGATGGCGACTCGCACCGCTTTGGTGACGCCCTCGCTGATCGCCTTGAAGATGGCGACGCGCTCGGCGCACATGGTCAAGCCGTAGCTCGCGCTCTCGCAGTTGCACCCCGTGATGATCCGACCGTCGGGGGCGAGCAGGGCCGCGCCGACGAGGAATTTCGAGAACGGTGCCGAGGCTCGTTCCCGCGCCTGAGTGGCGGCTTCGATCAACCGCCGCGTTTCCAGATCGCTCATGGTAGTAGCTCCTTGGTCTAAAGGTAAGTCTTATTATCCCACACCCAGCGGTTGCAACCGCCGGGCTTCTTCGCCTCTCCCTTGCCTCCCAATCTCCCCAGTTCGTTGCTTCGTGCCCTCGCATCGGCTATCCTGATTGTATGGCTACCACTCTCCCCGCCGATCACGCCGAGCGTCTGGCTCGCGCGCGGCTCTCCCTCGAAGGGTTGTCCTTCGGGGATGCGTTCTGCTCGCAGTTCTTCGTGGGGCGGACCTACGACCAACATTTCGCGGCGCGATCGGCCCCGCCCGGCCCGTGGATGTATACCGACGACACCGTCATGGCGCTGAGCATCTACGAGGGGCTGGCGCGGCACGGGGCGATCGATCAATACGAACTCGCACGCGAATTCGGGCGGCGCTACGTCGCCGACATCTATCGCGGCTACGGTCCGGCGGCGCACGGCATCTTGCGCGACATCCACCTCGGGACGCCCTGGCGCAACGTCTCGAACGCGGTCTTCCACGGCACGGGGTCGATGGGCAACGGCGGGGCGATGCGCGTCGCGCCGATCGGGGGCTACTTCGCGGACGACCTCGATCGAGTCGTCAAGGAGGCCGACGCCTCGGCGGAGGTGACGCACGCGCACCCGGAAGGCCGGGCCGGCGCGGTAGCCGTGGCGGTCGCCGCCGCGTGGGCGTTCCAGCTGCGCGGTCGGACGGTAGTGAAGGGCGACCTCCTGCGACCCGTGATCGAGCACACGCCCAAAGGCAAGACCCGCGACGGCTTGCAGGCGGCTCTCACGCTGGACACTGGGGCGGAGATCGACGAGGCCGTCGCCCTCCTGGGCAACGGGTCGAAGGTGACCGCGCCGGACACCGTGCCGCTCGCGGTCTGGCTCGCGGAGCGACACATCGACCACTTCCGAGCGGCCCTGTGGTCGGTCATCGAGGCGGGCGGGGACGTGGATACCGTCGGTGCAATGGTCGGGGGTGTGGTCGCTCTGCACGCTCCTCGTACCATACCCCAGACGTGGTTCGCGTTGCGCGAGCCGTTAGCTCTGGACGCGGACATCGCATGAATGCGATGTCCGAGGGAGGGATTCATCGATGGCGAAGAAGACGACGTGTCCGATTTCGCGGGTTGCTTTCCTGAGCAAAGCACCGAAGATCAAAATCCAGATCGGCGAACACAAGTTCGACGCAATCCCGAGGCAGTTCGGGACAGGCTCGCTGGGCTGGAACGTCAACGGCAAGATCAGCATCGAGATCGACGGGATCGAAGTGCCCGTGCAGGTCGGCTTGAACCTGACTCTCGTGGGCAGCAAAGAATTGCCCGGCATGGAAGCCGCCTCAGCCAGCGCGGGCGATGGGGCTGTTGCGCAGGATATCGCCTAGTCCTGGATCCTCGACGCGGGTGTGTGCGATCAGCGGCGCAAGCCAGATGCGTTGGCGCATTCCCGCTTCGGGGTAGGAGTCTACCGCGCTGGTGACGTTCATCGCGAACAGGATGACGTGGCAGACGAACCCGTCCTTTTCGTAGACGTAACTTCCGAGAGGTTCGCCCTGGAGGAGGCCGACGAGGCCGGCCTCTTCCCAGGCTTCCTGGAGGGCGATTTCGCCGGCCGATTTGCCCGGTTCGATGCACCCCTTGGGGACGACCCAACGCTTCCCGTTCCGCGAGGTGACGAGGCAGATCTGGCCGTTCTTTACGGCCACGACGCCGGCCTGGCGGATCACTGGTTGGTTGGCCATCGTTATCGACCCCGAGAAGTGTTCAGTCTCGTGCTGTGTTCATTATCCTATCTACCGGCGTCAGGATGCGATCCCGATCCGGGGAATTCACGAGAAATACATCTATCGCCCCATCGCCTATACCCGATTCGACAAGACTTGTCCATCGCGAGCGGTCGCATGGGTATCTACAAGAATAAAGGGTGAGGTCTCTCAGCGGCTGACCCCACCCCCCAGCCCCCTCCCCTAAAAGGGAGGGGGAGCAATACCAGCGAATGGTTGACTTCACACCTTCAGACATGCCTCTGGCTCCCCCTCCCCTAAAGGGGAGGGGGCTGGGGGGTGGGGTCAACCGCTGAGAGACCTCACCTTTACTCCCAGGAGAAGGAGCAATCATGTCCGTCAGCGAGTCGGCCGAGACGGTGCTGATCGTAGATGATGAGGATTCGGTCCGCCGCACCTTCCGCGAGTGGCTCGGCGGCGCGAACCTGGGCTGCCGGGTGCTGACGGCCACCGACGCCGCATCGGCGCTCGCGCTGGCGGACCAGAACGTGATCGACCTGGCGATCCTCGACTGGAACCTCGGAGCGGGCCAGGACGGCCTCCAGTTGCTCGAGGATCTGACCGCATTTCACCCCGACGTAGTCGCCATCCTGGTGACTGGTTACGCCAACCAGGCAACGCCGCTCATGGCCATGCGGATGGGCGTCCGCGACTATCTCGATAAGAATCAGCACCTCACACGCGAAACGTTCCTCGGGGCGGTCGCGCGCCAACTCGACCGGATCCGCCCCGCCCGGCGCGAGAAGCGCCTCGCGCAGGGGCTATCCGCCTTTCGCGCCGCCGTCGAGCGCATTCTACCCCTGGTGCGGACGGCCGCCGCGCTCCACGATCCCGTGCCCCTCCCGACGGCGATTCGGAGCCTCTTCGCGTTCCTGAGCCGGATCACCGGGGCGACCGGGGGTGTCCTCGTCGTCTACACCGGCGAAACGAGTCGCGCCTACGACGCGGAGGGCCGACCGATGGAGGGCGCGGTCGTGCCCGTCAACCGCTCTCTCGCGGGCTGGGTTCTCGGGATGCAGGAGCCAGCGTTGCTCGACCGGCCCGATCGACTGGCGGCAGACGGCAGCGTTGAATTGCAAGCGTTCGAGCGCGGCGTGCGACAAATCCTTGCCGCGCCGATCACCATGTCGCCGGGGGTGCAAGTGGTCCTCGAACTGCTCGACAAGAAGGACGATCCCGGCTTCACGGAGTCCGATCGAGAGTTGGTCCGCGCGAGCGCCGAACTGGGGGGCGAGTTGTTACGGCAGGCGCTCGCCGAGCATCAAACGCATCGCCTGCTCTCCGACGCCATGTCTGCCGCCATGCACGTCGGGGACGAAGTGGCCCGGACGATGAGTCCCATCAGCGGGGGCACGGACGCCCCGACCGATGTCGTGCTGGAGCAACTCCAGCGGGGTCTCCGAGAGGGGCAGGACGGCGGACCGGATGCGCAGACCACCATCCGCCTCGCCGAGTCGATTCGCGTCCTCGCGGTCCGCTACGGCCCCTCCGCCGTCGATCACTGCCTGCGGCTCATCGAGGATCTCCGCCGACTGCTCGACGAAGTCTCCGGCACCGGGGAGGTGACGGCGTGAGTCGCCCCGCCGACGTATTCGCGGACCTGCTACACCCCGAGCGCCTCCTGGCCGATCCGCGCGCGACGGGCCGGGGGGTGCGTGTCTGCGTGATCGATTCCGGAGTCGATCACGCCCGGCTCAGGGCACGCTGCGAGGCGCGCGGGCATCCACTCCTGCCGATCGAAGGTGCCCTCTTTCGTGATGCCGACACGACCCCGCAGCCGGACCCCGGCCAGCCGTCGAACCCGCACGGGACCACGGTGGCGGACATCGTCCTGACGGTCGCGCCGGGGGTTCAACTCTTTTCCGCCGACGTGTTCGGCCCACAAGGATCGTGCGACGTTCGCGTCCTCATTCGGGCCATTCGCCACGCGATGGACGTTTGGGGATGCCATGTCATCAATCTCTCGCTCGGCATCGTCGAGCAGCGACTCCAGCCGGTGCAGGCCCGGCTCGAGCTGATGCGCACGGTCGAGGAGGCGTATTACCGCGATGTCCTCGTCGTGGCGGCTGCCCACAACGACCACCCGTCCACGCGGAGTTACCCCGCCGTGTTCGCCCCGCCTCTCCTGTCCGTGGGACGCGGCGAATTCGCCGACCCGATCGAGTTCTCCTACGATTTGCACGACCAGATCGAGTTCCGCGCCCACGCGAGGGCGTACTTCGGCCCCCTCGCCTCGACCCCGGCGACGAGCTGGGCCGCGCCGCACCTCGCCGGGATCGCGGCGCGGATCCTGTCGCTCCATCCGGGACTGAAGCCGTTCGAGATGAAGGCGATCCTGTATTGGATCCAGCAGGCGCGTCAATCGGGCAGGTCGTCGAATAACGTCGGCCTCGGCGGGGGGAACGAGGGGGACTCGTAGCCCACATCCGGCGGAAGAGAAGCACCGTGGGCAGCCTGTTTCGCTAGTCGATCGCACCGCTCGTTGCCAGGTTCGCCGCTATGACTCTTGACCCAGGTGAACTTTACCTCGTGAACTTCGCAGAGCTTCAACAACTCGTCCCAGAGGTCGGCGTTGGCTGCGGCTACCTTATCGCCACGATACCATCCGACCATGCGCCACCGCCGCATCTGTCCATTCCTTACGCCATCGACGACGTAGGTGGCATCGCTGTGGACTTCCACGGAGCAGGACACTTTAAGGGCTTTTAGAGCCTCGATGGCCGCCATCAACTCCATGCGGTTGTTCGTCGTAAGGCGATAACCACCTGACAGTTCACGCTGAATGTCGCCATAGACGAGGACGGCACCATAGCCCCCTCGCCCAGGGTTGCCGACGCAGGCACCGTCGATCCAAATGTTGACGAGCTTTCTGATACTCATAGGGTTGATTCCTCCATGAGCTACAGTGTGCAAACGTTCATACGCTGACAAGAGGGATTCCGGCCAGAATTTCGAGAAATGTCTTGCGAGATTCGTAGGGTGGTTCGGGCGGAGCGAGGCCCACCGGCACTTCACTTGCTCCACCCCTACCTTTGACACGAGGGGCAGTCTGGTGGGCCTCGCTCCGCTCGACCCACCCTACGAGCAAGAGCGTTGCGCGCCGAAGCGATGTCACGTCGCGATCCCCAGATCCGCGATGCGTCGGTACAGCGAACTCAGCCCGATGTCGAGCCGCCGGGCGGCTTCCTTCTTGTCCGGCGTCTGGCGGAGGATGCGCTCGATGTGCTGCTTCTCGAAGCGCTCGACGGCCTGGGTCAGGGCATCGACGAGGGACGGGTCGCCCTCGGACGGGGCGAGGTCCGGGGGCAGGTCGCCGGGGCACACCATCGGCCCCTCGCCGAGGATGACCGCGCGCTGGAGGGCGTTGTCCAGCTCGCGGACGTTGCCGCGCCACCGGCACGCGAGCAGGATTTGCATCGCCTCGTGCGTCACGCCGCGAATCTTCTTTCCCAGAGTCGTGGCGTGGCGCGCGAGGAGGTGTTCGACGAGTGCCGGGATGTCTTCGCGGCGCTCGCGCAGCGGGGGAATGGGGATGCAGACGACGTTGAGACGGTAGTAGAGGTCTTCGCGGAATCGGCCAGCCTCGACCTCGCTCATGAGATCCTTGTTGGTCGCCGCGAGGACGCGGGCCTCGACGCGGACGGTCTCGTTCGCCCCGACGGGGAGGACTTCCTTTTGCTCGATGGCGCGCAGGAGTTTGGCCTGCGTCGCCAGCGGCATC
>JANXSH010000170.1 GCA_025356615.1 Planctomycetia bacterium
ATGTTCGGCGCGGTCCTGGGCACCTTCGCCATGCTCGCGGGCGGCACCGACACCGGGTGGACGTTCTACACCCCGCTCAGTACGAAGAGCCTCCACACCAAGGTCTTGCCCGCCGCGCTGGCGGCGCTCATCACCGGCTTCGCGTCGATCCTGACGGCGCTCAACTTCATGGTGACGATCCACCGGATGCGCGCGCCGGGCCTCACCTGGTTCCGCCTGCCCCTGTTCATCTGGGCGATGTACGCCACGAGCATCGTCATCATGCTCGGCACGCCCGTCATCACCATGACGCTGATCCTCGTCGCCGTCGAGCGGGTCTGGGGTGTCGGCATCTTCGACCCGGCCCTGGGCGGCGACCCGGTCCTCTTCCAGCACCTGTTCTGGTTCTACTCCCACCCGGCCGTCTACATCATGATCCTGCCGTCGATGGGCATCGTCAGCGAACTCGTCACGACGTTCGCCAAGAAGGTGATCTTCGGCTACACCTTCATCGCCTTCTCCAGCGTCGCCATCGCCGTACTCGGCTTCCTGGTCTGGGGCCACCACATGTTCGTCTCCAGCCAGTCGCCCTACTCGGCGCTGATGTTCTCGTTCATCAGCATGTTGGTCGCCATCCCGTCGGCCATCAAGGTCTTCAACTGGACGGCGACCCTGTGGCGCGGCAGTGTGTCCTGGCAGACGCCCATGCTCTACGCCTTCGGGTTCATCGGCCTGTTCACGATCGGCGGACTCACCGGCCTGTTCCTCGCCTGCCTCGCCACCGACATGCACTTGACGCACACTTACTTCATCGTCGCCCACTTCCATTACATCATGGTCGGCGGCGCGATCATGGGCTACCTCGGCGGTCTCCATTACTGGTGGCCCAAGATGACGGGCCGCATGTACCCCGAGTTCTGGTCCAAGATCGCCGTCATGCTGATCTTCGTCGGCTTCAACCTGACCTTCTTCCCGCAATTCCTCCTGGGCTACCAGGGCATGCCGCGCCGCTACCACTCCTACGAGCCGGAGTTCCAGGTTTTGAACGTCATGTCCACCGCCGGCGCGAGTATCCTCGGCGTGGGATACCTACTGCCGCTCGTCTACTTCATCTGGTCGCTGAAGTACGCCAAGGTCGCGGGCCGCAACCCGTGGGGCGCGACGGGCCTGGAGTGGATGACGACTTCGCCGCCGCCCCCGGACAACTTCGAGACGACTCCCGTGGTCACGCTCGAGCCGTACACCTATTCGCGAGAGGAGGCCAAAGTTGTCTAGCGTCGTCGAAACCCAGCACGACAAAGAACACGGGCTGGTCGCGCACCACTTCGAGAACCTCGACCAGCAGCGCGACGCCAACGCGCTGGGCATGTGGCTGTTCCTCGGCTCGGAGATCCTGTTCTTCGGCGCGGTCTTCACCGCCTACGCCGTCATGCGCACGATCCAGGGCGACGGCTTCACCCTCGCGTGTCGGCAGCTCGACGCCACGCTCGGCGGGGTCAACACCGCCGTCCTCCTGACGAGCAGCCTGTCGATGGCCCTCGCGGTCTGGGCCGCCCAGACGAAGAACCGCAAGATGCTCCAGCTCTGCCTCGGGCTGACGATCCTCTTCGGCTCCGCGTTCCTCGCCGTGAAGGGCTACGAGTGGCACCACGAGTATGAGACCGGACTCGTCCCTGGGGCGACCTTCGGCAAGACGCCCGACGGCGAGCCGGCGAAGGCCATCGACCCCTCGATCACGCCGGAGAAGGTGAAGGGCATGCAGATGTTCTTCGTCTTCTACTTCATCATCACCGGGCTGCACGCCCTGCACATGATCGTCGGCCTCGGCGTCCTGGGAGTCCAGTGGGTGATGACGATGCGGTCCGACTTCGGCATCGACGACTACGGCCCGATCGAGGTGGCCGGGCTGTACTGGCACTTCGTCGATGTGGTGTGGATCTTCGTGTTCCCGTTGCTGTACTTATTACGCAATTGAGTGCGCCACCCCAAGCCCACCCGTTGCAACGGGTGGGCTTACAATGCCACTGATCTCCCTCATCAACTCTGAACGAGGCGCGACCATGTCCGCTCACGCACCCGTCTCCATCCGAACCTACGTCACGATCTATGTGACGCTCCTACTCCTGACGGCCCTGACGGTGACGCTGTCTCAGGCCGCGCATCTGGGCCGGTGGGAAATTCCCGTCGCGCTGGGAATCGCCAGCGTCAAGACGATCCTCGTCGGGGCGTTCTTCATGCACCTGATCCACGCCGGCAAGCTTACCTGGTTGATCCTCGCCGCCGGGGTGCTCTTCCTCGCCATCATGTTCACCTTCACGCTCGCGGACTATTGGACGCGCGGGTGGATGCCGACGTGATCGCTGACGATCGGCCCTGTGTCCCTTATCATGAGTGAATGAGCGACCTCCCCGACACCCAGCGTAGCGCGTACCTCGTCCGGCCCGGCCTCGTCGAGGTTCGCCCGGTCCCCGTACCGCGTCCGGGACCGGGCGAAGTCCTCGTCCGCGTCGAGTTCGCCCTCGCGGGAGGCACCGATCGCAAGGCGTTCTTCCGGGGCCACCCGCAGATCCCGATGCCCGGACCGTTCGGCCACCGCTACGCGGGCCGAGTCGTTGCTCTGGGCGACGACGCACCGCCGTTCACGATCGGCGGGCCGATCATGGGCGTCCACAGCGCGCCGTGCCTACGGTGTTCGCTCTGCCGGCGCGGGCGGCAACACCTATGTCCCGACGTGATGCGCGAAAAGGTCTTGGGGGCGTTCGGGCAGTATCTCTGCATCCCCGCGCAGGTCGCGCGACACAATCTCTTCGCGCGGCCCGAGTCGCTTTCGTCGCAACACGCGACCTTTCTCGAGCCGCTCGCCTGCGTCGTGCATGGGCTGGAGTCGATCGACTGGCACGGTGTCGAGAGCGTCTTCGTCCTGGGCCTGGGGGCGATGGGCCTCTTGTTCGCACGCATGCTCCCTCACTACACCGACGCGAATCGGTTCGCCGCCGGCAGACGAACGCCGCGCGTCGAGCTGGCACGCGGCTTCGGCATCGAACCGGTCGCCGACCTCACGTCCTCGACCCTCGCCGAGCAGTGGCACGCGGACGAGAGGTTCGACGTGGTCATCGAATGCACCGGCAAGGTAGAGGGCTGGCAAGAATCGTTCGCGCGTGCCGCGCCGGGCGGTCAGGTGCTGTTCTTCGGCGGCCTGCCGCGCGACACGATCTTCCCGGTCGATAGCTACCGGCTGCACTACGAAGAGATCCGCCTCCTCGGCGACTTCCATTTCAACCCGCGCGACGTGGCGATGGCGCGGGACCATCTCCTCGCAGGCGCGATCGACCCCGACCCGCTGATCTCCGGCGTCTTGCCGCTGGACGATCTGGCGACCGCCTTCGAGCGGATGCAGTCCGGCGAGGGAATCCAGTACGCGATCGACCCTTGGGGTTGATTCGCACTCGATGACCATTTCTCGCGTTGACACATCATCACCGTCACGGTAGATTGATTTGCGTGACAAACTTATTTACTCTGGAGTCACCACATGGACCCTTCCCAGGCCGCACGCAACCTCGAAGTGATTCGGACCCTGATGGAGCGGACGGCGCGCTACCGTCTCTTGACGGCCTGGGCCGCCCTCGCGGCGGGCGCGCTCGCGCTGGCTGGGGCAGGCTCCTTTACACTGCTCGATCCGGGCGATCCGATCGCATTCGGTGCCGTCTGGGGGCTGGTCTTCGTCGGCGCACTACTCGCCACGATCGTCGGCAGTCTGGCGCGAGGCCGGGAGCGCGGCGAGGTCGTATGGTCGCGGCAGGCGCGGGCCGTCGTACTGGCACTCGTGCCAGGGCTGTTCGCGGCGGCCGTGCTGACCGTTTTCTTCTTCGCGCAGCGCGATCATCTCTGCTTGCCGGGCGTCTGGATGCTCTGTTTCGGCATGGGAGCGATGTCTACCGCCGCGTATTCCCCGCGCCCGATCGTCTATCTCGGAGCGGCGATGCTCATACTCGGGCCTGTAGCGCTGGCCGTCGGCCCTGCCTGGGCGGTGCCGATGATGGCACTCGGGTTCGGGGGAGGCCACCTCGCCCTGGGCACGA
>JANXSH010000211.1 GCA_025356615.1 Planctomycetia bacterium
CGAATCTCAACCTCACGGACATGGAGACGTGTTACAAGCTCTTCCGCCGCGAGGTCATCCAGGGAATGAAGTTGCGATCGAACCGCTTCGGCTTCGAGCCGGAAGTTACCGCAAAGATCGCGAAGCGCCGCCCGAAGTGGCGCATCTTCGAGGTGCCGATCAGCTACTCGGGCCGAACGTCTGACGAGGGCAAGAAGATCGGGCTGAAGGACGCCTTCAACGCGCTGTGGTGCATCATCCGCTACAAGTTCTTCGATTAAAGCTGTCAGCTATCAGCTTTCAGCTATGAGCCAGAGTTATGAGTTCGTCGCCCGAGGGAATACCTTGTCGGGCCGCAAGATCCCGCGCTCGATGTCGAGGACGCCCACGCCGATGAGTTCGCCCGTCTCGTCGAAGATTCCGACCTCGCCGGTCTTCCCGGCGAGGTCTTCGGGGATGTCGAGCATCTGCCCCGCGCTGAAGCGGGCGATCCGTCGCTCCCCGAGGACGAGACGCGGAAAGCCGCCCAGCGCCAGCCCCGCCGGGAGCAGGCTCATCCTCGCGGTCGTTGCGTCGGCCTCGAGTGAGACCGCCTCGTCCGCCGCGAAGGGGCCGACGCTCTCCCTCCGGAGCGCCTGCACATAGGCACCGCAGCCGAGGGCCGTCCCGAGATCGCGGGCCAGCGACCGGATGTAGGTGCCCTTGCCGCACCGCACTTCGACCTCGACTTCGGGAAAGGCGTACCGGCGTAGGACGATTTCGTCGATGCGAACCGATCGTGGCGTCAGGACGACTTCCTTCCCTGCGCGCGCCAGCTCGTGGGCTCGCCTTCCTCCGACATGCGCTGCGGAGAACGCCGGGGGCACTTGTGAGAGGGTGCCGATGAACCGCGACAAGGCCGCCGACACCGCCTCGGGGCCTGGATCCGTCGCGCCGGGCGTCTCCGAGATTGGCCCCTCGGCGTCATCGGTGCTGCTCGTCGCGCCGAGCCGGAATACGCTCGTGTAGACCTTGCCCATGAGCTGAACATACTCGGTCAACCGAGTCGCCCGACCCAGGCAGAGGACGAGGACGCCCGTCGCCAGGGGATCGAGCGTGCCCGTATGGCCCAAGCGTGTGCCTCGCCCGAACCACCGCCCGGCGATATCGACCGCCTTGCGCGAGGTGATCCCGATCGGCTTGTCGAGTACCAGTAAACCTTCCATTTCTTTCGTCTGTTCGCTCATAGTCCTCATTCTATATACGATCGAGGCCCGAAGCGCGAGTACGGAGAGGCGCGGAGGATGCCGATCGGTTTCACCCGCGCCTCGTTCGTCGCTAGAATACCTGTATGACGAAACGCATCGCGATCATCGGCGCGGGCCTCGCGGGTTTGGCCGCCGCCCAGGCACTTTCGGGCCGGGGCCATGAAGTGACCCTCTTCGAGTCCCGCAACCGGACGGGCGGACGTGCCGGTTCGTTCACCGACGCGGCGTCCGGGCAGGTCATCGACGCCTGCCAGCACGTCTCGATGGGGTGCTGCACCAACCTCGCGCACTTCTGCCGGGTCGCCGGCATCGACCACCTGCTCGGGCCGCAGCGCACGCTCTACTTCATGACGCCGGACGGCCGGGTCAGCCCCTTCGGGCCGGACTACCTGCCCGCGCCGCTGCACCTGGCGCGGAGTTTCCTCATGGCGCACTACCTCTCGCTGGGCGACAAGCTCCGCATCGCCTGGGGGCTGCTGTGCCTGCGCCTCACGTCGCCGCAGGCCGACCCGCCGTTCCTCGACTGGCTCCTAACCCACCGCCAATCCCAGCGGGCGATCGACCGCTTCTGGGGCACCGTCCTCGTCTCCGCGCTCAACGAGGAGCCGGCCCGCGTCGGCCTGCGCTACGCGCGCAAGGTCTTCGTGGACGGCTTCATGGGCCACCGCGACGGCTGCGTCATCGACGTGCCGACCGTCCCGCTCGGTGCCCTCTACGGCGACGATCTCCTCGACGGTCTCTCGAGGAAGGGCGTCCGCGTCCGGCTCGGCGAGGGCGTCCGGGCGATCTCGATCGAGGGCGGGCGTGTGTCCTCCCTGGAGATGCGATCCGGCGAACACGTCACGGCGGACTGGTACATCAGCGCCGTGCCGTTCGACCGACTCCTGGGGTTGCTGCCCGAGGAGGTGGTCGAACGATATAGCTACTTCAGCGATCTCCGAAGTCTGGAAATCTCCCCGATCACCAGCGTCCACCTGTGGTACGACCGCCCGGTGATGCGCCTGCCGCACGTCGTCCTTCTCGACAGCATCGGGCAGTGGGTCTTCTCGCGCGGCGAGGTCGCCCCCGGCGAACACTATGTGCAAGTCGTCGTCAGCGCCTCGCGCGCCTTTCGCGGCCTGAGTCACGACGAAGTCTGCCGTCGCGTCGCCGAGGAAATGGCCCGCCTCTTCCCAGGGGGCACACTCCTGCGCTCGCGCGTCGTCACGGAACACGCCGCGACGTTCAGCGCCGTGCCGGGGGTCGATCGCCTCCGCCCCCCGCAGGCGTCGCCGATCGAAAACCTCTTCGTCGCCGGCGACTGGACGCGGACCGGCTGGCCCGCCACGATGGAGGGGGCCGTGCGAAGTGGCTACCTCGCCGCCGAGGGGGTGTTGGCTCGGATGGGGCGGCGGGTGCGGCTGGTTCGGGCGGAGTTGCACGCCGGTGGCGTGAACGAATAAGGAACAGCCCTATCCCCCGCCCCCGATTGCCGGGCGTGACTACGGAAGTAGGCGGTCGGGCGGCTCTCTCATTCGGACGTTCTATCCTACCGTGTTGACCAGTCTCCCGATCCCGGTCACGTCGATCGTCACGACATCGCCGATCGCCAGCGTGAAGTCGTCCGGCGGTACGACGCCGGTGCCGGTGAGGAGCACGGCTCCCTTCGGGAAGCTCGTCTCGCGGTACAGCCAGGAGACGAGTTCCTCGAGCGATCGCTTCATCGCGGCGAGTGTGGTCGAGCCGCCGAAGACGGTCTTGCCTTCGCGTGCGATGTCCACGCTGATCTGGACCTCCGGCAACGGGGGGAGGAAGCCGGCGAGCGTGACGCCCGGCCCGATGGCGCAGGAGCCGTCGTAGAACTTGGCCTGGGGCAGGTAGAGCGGGTTCTCGCCTTCGATGTCGCGCGAACTCATGTCGTTGCCGACGGTGTAGCCGACGATCTTCCCCGCCGGGGAGATGACCAGGGCCAGCTCCGGCTCGGGGACGCTCCAACGGGCGTCGCGCCGAATGCGGACGGTCCCCTTCGTCGGGATGACACGCGAGGCGGGTGCCTTGAAGAACAGTTCGGGCCGATCCGCCGTGTAGACCATGTCGTAGAATCGCGCCCCGCCGCTGCCCGCCGACTCCTCCTCTCGTGCCACCTTGCTGCGAATGTAGGTGACGCCCGCGGCCCACACTTCTTGCTCGTCGATCGGCGCGAGGATCTCCGCCCCGGCCGTCGGGACTGTCGCGGTCGAGGGGGTATTTCGCACCGTCGCCACGGGGTCAGCCGAGTGGAGGATGAAACTCAGGGGATTCGGCACGGAGATATCGAGGACCCGAATCGTCTCCCCCTCCACGAGGCCGACGGCTTCGAGTCCCTGGTGGCGTGTCCGGCAAAGGTGCATGCGATCGTCCTCGGAAGGCGGGTCGGCGAGTGATGCTGCTAGTCTAGCCCAGGTGGCCTTCGGCGACTACCGGGCGATGCACAGGGGGAGCGTCCGAAAATCTCTCGCAGCACTTCTACCCTGGCGAACTCCGCCCGGATCCCGACAATGTGAGGAGCCGTCGGGCGAATGAACTCGTAGAGAAGCAGAGACAAGACACCACGCGGAGACCCGTCCATGTCCACAGCGATCAAACCACGCCACGCCCTGGGCCTCCCCGCAGGCAGCATCCGCGCCATCCTGGCCCTGGGCGTCCTGGGCTACTTATGGGTGCTGGTGTTGAGCCCCGCCAAGGGAGGCGGGGCGATCCTCGAGGATCCTCGTGCGTCTCAGGCGTTCATCTACCTGCAAGTGCTCATGGTGTTGATCCTCGCCCACTTCTACACCGCCCACGGCAAGACCATCGGCAGCGCCGTCAGCGACCGCTCCCCGCTCGGCCTGCCGCGCGGCTCGGTCCGGGTCATCCTGCTCACGGCCTACCTGGGGCTGGCCTTCTACATGTACCGGCACCACACGAGCTTCACGCTCCCCGAGACGGGGCCGGTCTTCCTCAGTCTGGCGATCCTCATCAGTTCTTTCGTCATGGGCCACTTCATCACATGGCTCGTCCGGGGCATGACCGGCGGGATGCCGGCCTGGTTCCAGGACATCCAGGCCTGGTTCGCCCTGATCGCGCTGCTCACGCTCGGCGTCATCGTCATCATCCGCCTGGTCATCAACACCAGCGTGGGCTACGAAAAGCAGATCGACCCCGAAATCGTCGAGATGGTCCTCGCCGGGTTCGTGGGCTTCTACTTCGGCGCACGCTCATAGAATGGAAATGTTTAGCCGCGACGCGCAGCGGAG
>JANXSH010000223.1 GCA_025356615.1 Planctomycetia bacterium
CGAATCTACCCAACGGGTCTAAAGGTGTCGAAGGCCGAGTTCGAAGCCCTTCAACTGACCCGCCACGACATCTGCCCTCAATGGAACTACACAATCCGCCCACGTCCGAGAATCACGGAGTAGTTCTTGGACGGGTTCTAACGCCTCGTCCGGGCCGCGCGTCAGCAAGGTCCGGCCATCGGGGCTGACGGCGAGGAAGCGACTGCCGACCTCGGCGGGGAGACGGCTCAGGACGCGGCCCGTGGACGATTCCCGGCGTTCGACCGGCCCGGTTTTCGAGGTGGTGAACAGGGCATTGCTGTCGAAATCCCAATCGACACCCACTTTCGCACCGCTAACCCGGAACGGTGGCGCAACCGCCCGACCCGTCGAGACATCCGTCCGATGAACTTGGCCTGCCGAGTACGCCGCCACTCTAGTGCGATCCGGGCTGATTTTGGGGTGCCAATCGTCCTCCCCTGATGACCACTGGGCGAGCAACTGGGCAGACGTGGCGTTCCACTTTTGAACGACGCCGTTTCCGCGGCTCAGGAGCAAGTCGCCGTCCGGCTGAAATGCGGCCTCGTGGATCCCAGTGCCTTGGGCGAACGCCTTCCGAAACTCTCGGCGTGCGGGATCCCAAATTCGAGCGACGCCGGGATCGGCGCAGCACAGGAGGCTCGTGCCATCCGCCGAGTAGCAGAGGGCCGTGACCCGTTCGTCGACGGGAAGGTTGACGGCGATCCCCTCCTCGGGCGGGATCTCCCAGAGGCGGGCACTGTTGCCATTGGCGGCGGTCAACACCAGTCTGCCGTCGCGGCTGAAGCGAGCGACGCAGACGTTGCCGGCGTTGAACATCCGATTGCCGACCTGGTCGCCGGTGACGGTGGAGAAGAGCCGGGCGTGGCCGTCGATGCAGCCGGTCAGCAAGAGTTGCCCCTTGGGGCTGAACGCCAGGGCGATGATCTGGCCCGAAGGGTGGGCGATGGGCAAGGTGAGTGGATCGCCGGACGGGACATCCCAAAGTCGGGCCTGCCCTCCGTGGACGGTCGGACTGCTTCGAGTCAGGGCTTCACGCGCTCGGACCACGTTCCCGGTTGCAAGCATCCGGCCATCAGGCGAGAACGCCAGAGCCGTAACGGAGCCGGTATGGTTCAACTCCGCGCCGACCGGCTGCTGGGTGGCGACACTCCAGATCTGAGCGACTGTATCGCTCGCGGTCGCCATGAGCAGGCCGTCGTCGCTGAAGACGGCGCGGCGGAAGGGCTTGTCCTTGCTGAAAATCGTCCCTTTCACCTTTCCCGTGGCCGTCTCGTAGAGTCGGACTTCCCCCGACTCATGGGGGAGCTTCTTCCCGACGCTGCCGGAGAGAAGGATCAGGCTCCCGTCGGGGCTGAAGCAGGCGTCGAATATGTTGCCGTCCAGGGCGTCCGGCGCGGAAGAGGTCAGACTCATCGGCTTGCCGACGCGCTCTAGGGTTTCCGAAGACCACAACTGCGCCTCGTGCAGGCAGACCGTGAGGAACGTTTTGCGGTCGCCAGGCTGAAAAGCCACCTTCGATACGGAGAATGGCAATGGCATCTTCTTGACGAGCTTTCGAGTTTGGAGGTTCCAGACACGCGCCTCGTTGGAGTGTTCATCGCCGCTACCCGTGACGGCGAGGTTGCCTGGCCCAAAGTCCACGGACCAGACCGGGCGGTCGTGCAGGAGCGGCTCGCCCAGTGGCTCACCCGTCGCCACATCCCACACCTGGGCGAGCTTGTCGTAGCCGCCCGTCAGCAGGATACGCTCGTCGGACGAGAATACGGCCGCGTTGCACCACGACGTGGTCGTGCAGCGTGCGCGGAGACGGATGTGCGAGCGCGACCAGTTCGCGAGGTTGTACCTCGCCACCCGCTCGAAGTCGGCGTCGCCGGCCTCCGTGGCAAGCGCCAAACCTCGCACGAAGGCGATCAGGCCGCGCCCTATCTCGCCATTCTGGCACAAGGCGGTGCCCTGATCGATAGCGAGGCCGATGGTGAGCTTGCGATTCTGTTCGAGGGTATGCTGTATCGTCGTGGCGAGTGTCTCGGCCTTGTCTTTTAATCCGGTCTCGCGATGGACTTGCACGAGCGCCTCTTCCCGCTGGTACAGCGCGACCACGAACGCCGCGAGCATCAAGAGCGACAGTGCGGCGGACAGTGCGGCGATGGCCGGTCGTCGCCGCGCCCACTTGGCCGCCCTCAGCAGCGGCCCGACGGGGCGGGCGCGGACCGGCTCGCCGGAGAGGTAGCGACGGAGGTCTTCCGCGAGCGTCTCGGCGCTCGAGTATCGCGCGGCGGGGTTCTTCTCCAGGCAGCGCAGGCAGACCGTCGTCAAGTCGCGGGGCACTTTGCGGCCGGGCGTCGATAGCGGCGGCACCGCCGAGTCGTGGACCTTCGCCATGATTTCTAGCGCCGTATCGCCGGTGAATGGGGGACGCCCCGTCAAGCATTCGTACAGGATACTCCCCAGGGCGTAGACATCGGCGGCAGGTCCGACCCGTCCCCCGACGGCCTGCTCGGGGGCCATGTACGCCGGCGTCCCGACGATCGCACCGTCGGCGGTCAGTCCCCCGACATCGGCATGGCGTCGGCCCAGGCCGAAGTCGGTGATCTTCGGCGACCCGTCCCGCTCGAGTAAGACGTTGGCCGGTTTGAGGTCACGATGAACGACCCCCTGGAGGTGGGCGTGGTGCATCGCGCGGGCGAGTCGCTCGACCAGCTCTGCCGCTTCGCGTGGCGGCAGAGGTCCGCCTCGGGCCAGGCGTTCGGCGAGGGTTCCGCCCGCGACGAGTTCCAGGGCGAAGAATGGCTGGCCTTCGTGTTGGCCGGCCTCGTGGATTTGCACGATGTTCGGGTGGGTGAGTTGGCCGATCAGCTCGGCCTCGAACTGGAACCGGGAGCGCTCTTCGGGAGTGGCGTCCGGCCCGGCCAGGACCATTTTGAGCGCGACGACACGGTTGAGTCTCACCTGCCTCGCCCGGTACACGACGCCCATGCCGCCCCGGCCGAGGACGCCGAGGACTTCGTAGCCGGGCGGCGAGCCGATCCTCGAATGCTTCCGCGTCTCGGGCAGCGGATCCCGCGTCTCCGCCCGGTCCTCCGCCTTCTCGAAGGAGATCGTCTCGTGGGCGCAGGGGGCGGGGAGGTGTGCCCGTAGATTCCCAAGCAGCGCGTCGGTGAGACAATCGAACCGGGCGATGGCGGCCTCGCAGTGCGCGCAGTGGTCCAGATGGTCGGCCGCATCGTCCAGCGCGGTGCCCCCCAGGTCGCCCAGATGGTAGGCGTGCAATTCCTTCTCGTTCAGGCACTCGATGCGCGGCATGGTCACCTCCCTGGGCCGATCTTCATCGCGTCGGCGCATTCTCTGCATAGTATATTGCAAAGGCTGTGACAACACTTCTACAATAACCGCCCGGCCTCTGTACCCAAGGAGAACCCATGCCCGCGCCGAAAAACGAACCGACCCCGGCGCAGCTCACCTCGCTGACCTTGCTCCAGCGCGTGCGCAGCCGGGACGAGGAGGCATGGGGACAGATGCACCGCCTGTATCGGCCGTTCGTCCTGTACTGGTGCGTGCGCTGGGGCGTGCGGAACGAGGACGCCGACGACGTGGCTCAGGACGTGTTCCGGGCGACTGCGGCCGGGCTGGAAGGCTTTCGCCGTGACCGGCCGGGCGACACCTTCCGGGGCTGGCTGCGCGGCATCACGCACAACATGGTGCTGCAACACTTTCGCAAGGCGGCGTGCCACGTCCTCGCCGAGGGCGGCTCCGACGCGATGCAGCACATCCATCAGGTTCCCGCGCCGTCGGAAAACGACGACCCCGCCGAGCAGATCGGCCAGCTCCATCGTCGCGCGCTCGACCTGGTTCGCGGCGAGTTCGAGGATCGCTCCTGGCAGATGTTCTGGCAAACCGCCATCGAGGGCCGCCCGCCCGGCGATGTCGGCACGGACCTCGGCGTGAGCGCCGCCGCCGTGCGCCAGGCCAAGTCTCGCGTCCTGCGCCGGCTCAAGGAAGAAGTGGGCGACCTCCTCGAGTGAGCAGCAATTCCGGGTGAGAGCTGAAAATGCCGTGTGCTGACTTGTTTTGACCCCAACGGGGTCGCATGCCGAGCGCCACAGGACACCGCCCCGATGAGCTCGAACCCCTTCGCCTGGGGGCAGGTCGCATCGCCTTGGAGGTATCGGATAGGCACCATCGGTAAAATCTTTCGCCGAGAACTCATCGCCCCGGCACGACGAAACACTTCAAGTTGCCGCGCCGATCCTTGCACACGACGCGCCCGCTCGCCAGGACGACGTGCGGCCAGGCGTGGATGCCGAACACGCGGTCGAGCCGGGCCAGCTCGCGGTACTCGCGCGGCGATCGGCCCGCGCCTTCGACCAGGATCAGCCGACCGTTGTGCCCCCAGACGACCAGGCGATCGTCGGCGGTGACGACGCACGAGCCGGGGTCGCCGATCACGCCGCCGGCCCAGCGCGGCTTGCCCGTTTCGAGGTCGAGGCAGTGGACCTTCTGCCAGGCGAAGTAGACGCTGCCCTTGTGGACGACCGGCGTACAAGCCTTGGAGGGGTACGGCACCTGCCAGACTTTGGAGAGGCCGTCCTTGGTCGCACGGAGCTTGACGAGGGCGTTCATGTTGTAGGCCGAGCTTATGAGGACGGCGTCGCCGTGGACCACGGGCGAGGCGATGTTGTTCGCGAACTCGGTGGGCCAGGGGTACGTCCCGAGCGTCTCGCCCTCGTGGCGGGCGTCGAGGCGAATCACCACGACCTGGAGCGTCGTCAGTACCACGACGCAGGGGACGCCCTCGACCGTGATGAGGGCCGGCCCGCCGGTGTGGCCGGCGAAGTCACGGCAGGCGGAACCCCAGACCTTCTTGCCCGTCCGCTTGTCGTAGGCGATCAGCGTGCCGTCCTTGCCGCCAGCCTCGACGAGGAGCCAGTCGCGGTAGACGAGCGGCGCGGTCGTGTAGCCGTAATCGCGCTGGGCACCGCCGACGCCGACCTTGGGCCGCTGCTTCATGCCGTGGCGGGCGTACAGGTCGATGCTCCACACCACCGCGCCGCGCCGTGCGGTATCGCGACAGACGAGGTCGCCGTCGCACGAGAGCGTGTACAGGAAGCCGGTCGCGCCGTCGTACTCCGGCGTGGAGGACGGGCCGCTGTACAAGACCTCGTCGCCGCGATGGTGTCGCCCGTGGAGCGGAGCGGCGCGAGATGCCTTCCACTCCTCCTTGCCGGTGGCGAGGTTCAGGCACCACAGGGTGTCCTGTTTGTCTGCGTGGCCCAAAACGTAGAGCCGGTCCTTTACGACGACGGGCGAGGTGGACCCTTCACCGACCGACGCGGACCACGCGGGCGTCTTCGCGACCCAGCGCTCGGCCTTGTACCCCGAGGACTCCGGGGTCAGCCCGTCGCGCGTCGGACCACGCCAGTGCGGCCAGTCCGCCGCGAGCAAGGCCGGGATGAAGAGTAGGAAACCCAATCGCATGACGCCTCCGGTCTTCATGACGAAGTTGATCCGCTTCACTTCGCCGTTGAGTCCGTGGGACGCGGCATCTTTAGCGTTTCGTGAGGCGATCGACGGCCCCCGGCAATTGGAGTACCCATCGAAGCGCGTCGTTGATCCCCTCTTCACCCGCGAAAGCGGCCGCCAGATCCGCGTCGATCCGAACCAGGTTCGTTCCCGCCGCGAAGCGCTTCGCGTACTTCCCCCTGACGCCGCCCTTCAAGACAGTCTCGTCGTATTCGGGTCTCAATTCGTCATCCGCTGAATTCATCGTTCTCCCTCCTCGTAGAGTTTCTTTTCGCGTCGAGTCGTCAACCTTGCGCTGATGATTCGAGTTTTCTCACCCCGATCCGTGTGGGACAAAATGACCAACTGCCCATCCGAGGTTGTTCCGATAGTAATGAATCGATCCTCTTCATCGGAATGGTCAGGGTCGGAATATGTCACTGCCAGTGGGTCGCGGAACACAGTGGCCGCTTCGTTAAATGATATGCCGTGTTTGGTGAGATTCGACTCCGCCTTCACGGGATCCCATTCATATTCCATGAAGAAGCGCTCCTGATGCCAAGTCGATGTCCCACACGTAATGGATCCTACCCCCTCGCGCCGCCCCTGTCAATCAAGTGCCCAACGCCACGTTTCTCGCCCGCAACACCTCCTCCGCCGCGCGCACGCCGTGGTCGAACGCCTCCTCGAATAGCGCCAGGCCACTGAGGTCACTATGCGCGAAGTGGATGCCGCGACTCGCCGCTTGTGCCTTCACCCGCTCGCGTCCCCAGCGGAAGCCGGGTCGGGGTCGGATCATGGCGTGGCCCCAGCGCATCACGTCGAGGCGCTTCACCTGGCTGCGAATCTGAGGGTGGGCCGACTCGAGGTCGGCGAGCGCCAGCTCGGCCCACTCGTCGCGTCCGAGTTGCAGCAATTGTCGCCGGTCAGCCAGGGCGTCGGGGCCGGTGAGCGGGTAGTAGTAGGTGAAGATCGTCGGGCCGTAGTCCCGCATCGCCTGATGCGTCGCGACGACGTAGCCCAGCGAGGGGCTGTGGTACAGCACGTTATCCCAGGCCAGCGGCACCCCCGGCTCGGCGGGGCGGGAGTCGAGGTGCAGGTTCGCACCATCCACGAGCCGTAGGTGAACGCCGCCAGCTCGCGCGGCGGGGTCCGGCGCTCGTGGCGCAAGAGGTAGCGCCTCGAGAACTGCGGCGCGGCGAAGATCACCTGATCGGCGTGGTAGCCGACGACGCGGTCGTCCGTCGTCGAAACGGCGACGACATCGACGCCGCGTTTTCCGGCGGGGTCGGTCGGGATCACCTCGACGACCGCGCGGTCGAGGCGGATCTGCTCACGCACCTTGCCCGCGAGGTGAGCCACGAGCCGGCCGTTACCTTCGGGCCACGAAAGCAGCGGTTGCGGGTCGGAGCCGGGCGCTCGTCTGCGAGAAGCGAAGTAGAACAGGCCCGCCCAGGCGCTCATGTCTTCCGGTATCGCCCCGTAGTCGTCGCGGCAGCCGTAGTCCACGAGCCAGCGCAGGCGCGGCGACGTGAACCGCTTCTCGTCCATCCACGCGCGCATGCTCAGCCGATCGAGGGTCGTAACCTCGGCGTCGTCGGAAGCGTTGGAGGTCGGCAGGCAGAACGCGCGCCGTCCCTTGCCGTCGCGGAACTTCACCCAGCGATCGACCTCCGCGAAGAAAGCCCGGCGCTGGCGAAGATCCTCCTCATTCGCTCCCGCGCTCAGATACAGCCCGTCGTGCCACTGCCCGTGCGCGAAGACACGTTCGTGCGGGTCGCGGGTCAGGACATGCTCGGCGTAGGTCGGCTGGCCGTCCTTGCCCGTGCCCTCGATCACGTCCATCTCGCGCAAGAGCGTCAACAGACCCGGATTGTCGGCCATCGGCGCGGGGAGGTAGTGCGCGCCCCAGGGGTACGGAACGACGCCGCCCGTCCCCGCCCGCGCGGTCCCTCCTGGCGCAGGCTCGATCTCGAGCAAGACGAAGCGATCGAACCCCGCCCGTGCCAGCCGCCACGCCGCCGACAGCCCCGCCACCCCACCGCCGACGATCACGACGGGAACGCTCTCCCATGCCGAAGGTGTGGGCGGAGGCGTATCGCGCAGCCGATGCCCCGGCCCCACCGCCGCGCCCACGATCTCGCCCGGCGGCAACGCCGGCGCTCGCCCGCACCCGGCGGCGAGGGCGGCCGGCACGCCGAGGAAGGCGCGGAGGAGATCGCGACGGAACATGACCATTCTCCAGAAACGCTGACCATAGGGCGTTTAGGGTGAGTTGAGCGGAGCGAGGGCTTACCAAAAGGGGTTTGGCGTCACGGATAAGGGTGATGAC
>JANXSH010000226.1 GCA_025356615.1 Planctomycetia bacterium
CCATCCCTCCGGGAAAAATCGATTTCTCCACCGCTTCCGCCTAACGCAGACCGAGTTTCGTCTCGCCTTCCACCCCAACGGCAAGTACCTCTCCATCGGCTCCGGCCCACGCCTGGTCATCCTCGACATCGACTCGCGGCAGGAGATCGCCGAACTACGGCTCGACAAGAAGTTCTTCCTCGGTGCCGCCTTCACCCGCGACGGCCGATTCCTCGCCACCGTCAGCAACGAAGAGACGGTCAAATTCTGGGACACCTCCTCCTGGCGCGTCACGCAGGAGTACGCCTGGGAGGTCGGCGGGCTTCGCTGCATCGCGTTCGACCGCGACGGCTTCCGCGCGGCGGCGGCGGGCACGGGGAAGAAGATCGTCGTCTGGGATCTGGATGAGTGACCGCCTCCCGCCTATACATCCTCCATGCCACACCGCATCTCCATCCTCGACACCCACACCGCCGGCGAGCCGACGCGCGTCGTCTTCGGCGGCGGACCGGACCTCGGCACCGGCCCTCTCTCGGAGCGCTGTGCGCTCTTCGGTGAGCGCTTCGACGCCTACCGCCGCGCCATCGTCAACGAGCCGCGCGGCTCCGATGTCCTCGTTGGCGCGCTGCTCTGCCCGCCGACCGACCCGGCCTTCGCCGCCGCCGTCATCTTCTTCAACAACGTCGGCACGCTCGGCATGTGCGGGCACGGCACCATCGGCGTCGGCGTCGCCCTCGGTCATACGGGACGCATCCGCCCCGGTCGGCACCTCCTCGAAACGCCCGTCGGCGTCGTCCCGTTCGACTTCGACGGCCAGGCCACCGTCAGTCTCGACAACGTCCCCAGCTACCGCCACCGCGCGAACGTCCCCGTCGAGGTCGAAGGCTTCGGCCCGATGACCGGCGACATCGCATGGGGCGGCAACTGGTTCTTCCTGGTCAGCGACCACCGACAGGCCATCGCCCTTGAGCGCGTCTCGCGATTGACCGATGTCACAACGCGCATCAAGGAGGCGTTGGTACGCCAGGGCCTCACCGGCGAGGGCGGGGCGGAGATCGACCACATCGAGTTGTTCGGCCCGCCGTCCTCGCCCGACGCCGACAGCCGGAACTTCGTCCTCTGTCCGGGCAACGCCTACGACCGCTCGCCGTGCGGCACCGGCACCAGCGCCAAGCTCGCCTGCCTCCACGCGGATGGGAAACTCGCTCCGGGACGGACGTGGACTCAGGAGAGCATCCTCGGGAGCCGATTCACCGGAACTTTCTCAATCCAAGGGGATCGCATCATCCCCCGCATCACCGGACAGGCTTACGTCACCGCCGAGGGAACGCTGATCCTCGACGAGCGTGACCCCTTCTGCTGGGGGTTCGCATGACGCCGAGGCACGTCGTCGTCATCGGGGCCGGGGTCATCGGGACCGCCTGCGCCCACTACCTCCGGCAAACCGGCGTTTCGGTGACACTCCTCGACCGCGACACCGTCGGCAACGCCTGCTCGCGCGGCAACTGCGGCTACGTCTGCCCCAGCCACGTCCTCCCGCTCGCCGGGCCGGGCGTCCTCGCGAAGACGATCCCGCTATTGTTCCGGCGGAATTCGCCCCTCCTCGTCCGCTGGCGGCTCGACCCGGCGCTCTGGTCTTGGATGTGGCGCTTCGCCCAGCGGTGCAATCGGCGCGACATGCTCTCGTCGGCCCACGGCATCGCGGCACTGCTGAACTCCTCGCGGTCGCTCTACGATCAGCTCTTCGCCACGGAGAAACTGAGCGCTGAGTGGGAACGACGTGGCCTGCTCTTCGTCTTCCGCACGCCGTCGGAATTCGACCACTACGCCCACGCCGACGAGCTGCTCCGTACCCAGTTCGCGATGCCCGCTCGACGCTACGAATCCAAGGATCTCGCCGACCTGGAACCGGCTCTGGTGCCCGGCCTGGCCGGGGCGTATCACTACGAGTTGGACGCACACTTGCGGCCCGATCGTCTCCTCTCGTCCTGGCGCGATCTCTTGATCGCGCGCGGCGTGCAGATCCGCGAACAGTGCGAACTCACGGGCTTCGACCTCGAGGGCCGACGAATCCGCACCGTCCGCACGTCTCAGGGGAACATCCCCGCCGATGCCGCGATCGTCGCAACCGGGGCGTGGACGCCGTTGTTGAGCAAACACACGCGCTGCCCGGTGCCGATCCAGCCCGGCAAGGGCTACTCGATCACGATGGCCCGCCCGAAGCGCTGCCCGCGCATCCCGCTCATCTTCGAGGAGGACCGCGTCGCCGTCACGCCGATGCAGTCGGGCTATCGCATCGGCTCGACGATGGAGTTCGCCGGCTACGACACCTCGCTCGACCCGCGCCGACTCGACTTGCTCCGCCGGACCGCCGGAAGATACCTCCACGAACCCGAGGCGGAGCCGGTCGAAGAGCGGTGGTACGGCTGGCGTCCGATGACGCCGGATGGCAAGCCGGTCATCGGCTTCAGTCCGGGGATCGACAACGTCCTCGTCGCCGCCGGGCACGGCATGCTCGGCCTGTCGATGGCCCCCGCGACGGGGAAGCTCGCCGCCGAGATGCTGATGGGCGAGCCGCCTCACCTCAGCCCCGCGCCGTATTCCGCCGCCCGATTCTGAAAGAAGGAATTAGCCACAAATGAACACGGATGAACACAGATAAATGCAAGAAGGAATTGTAAATGCTTTGGTCTTATTACCCCGGCACGAATGTTCCTCACCCATCATCGCGTGCCTCGCTAGAAACCCTAGAAACCCTAGAAACGCTCATCGGCACCCGTTGGCGGCACCCGCGAAGCGTCCCCAGGATCTCGGGGCGTGCACGAAACGCTCAAAATACTCAAAAACCTCTGCGCCGCCTGCGGACGAGGGCGCATGCCACGAAGCCTGGCCCCGAAACCCTGCCCTCGCGCTTTCCTCCTTCCCCTCGACCAACTTCCGTGCCGGGGTATTATCTGTATCCATCTGTGTTCATCTGTGTTCATCTGTGGCTAATTCTTATTCTCTGACTCGAGGACCACCTATGAACCCGCGCATCTTGTCGCTTGGACTCCTCGCCCTCCTCCCCGTAATCGCGACGGCTCAGGGGACGGCGGCGGATTACGACCGCGCCGCCAAGCTCTATGGGAAGACGAAGGACAAGGTATTCCGCACCCGCGTCGTCCCCCACTGGTTCGACGAGGGGCGGCGCTTCTGGTATCGCAACGACCTTCCCGGCAAGGCCCACGAGTGGATCCTCGTCGATACGAAGGCCGGCAAGCGCGAGTTAGCCTTCGACCACGCCAAACTCGCCGCCGCCCTCGGGAAGGAGAAGGGCGGCAACGTGAAGGCGACGCACCTGCCGCTCGAATCCGTCCGATTCGTCGATGGGACGATCGAGTTCCGCGCCTCCGGCAAGGACTGGGCGTATGACCGGCTGAAAGGTGTCCTGTCGGAGAGGAAGCCCGTCGCCCAGGTTCGGCCCAAACGCCGACGATTCGACGAGGCGAAGTCGCCCGACGCCCAGTACGTCGCCTTCATCAAGGATGCGAACGTCTACCTTCGGGACACGAGGTCCAACGACGAGACTCAATTAAGTAAGGAGGGTAAGCCGGGCGACGCCTACGAGGGGCGGTTCCACTGGTCGCCCGACTCGAAACGACTCGTCGTCCTGCGGACGAAGGCCGGGGGCGATCGAAGGGTCCACCTCGTCGAGTCTTCGCCCAAGGGGAGCCTCACGCCGAAACTCCACTCGTTCCCCTACCTCAAGCCCGGCGACGACATCCCGCAGAGCAAGCCGCACCTCTTCGACATTGAGGCGAAGAAGGAAATCGCCGTCGCCGACGACCTCTTTCCGAACCCCTGGAGCCTGGACGGCGTGCGCTGGCAGGCGGACGGCAAGCGATTCTTCTTCGTCTACAACCAGCGCGGGCATCAAGTGATGCGCGTCGTCGCCGTCGATGCCGGGACGGGCAAGGCGACGGCCCTCGTCGATGAGGTGAGCAAGACGTTCATCGACTACGCCGCGAAGCAGTACCTCCACTGGTTGCCCGAAACGAACGAACTGGTCTGGATGTCCGAGCGCGACGGGTGGAACCACCTCTACCTGTATGACACGAAGACCGGCAAGGTGAAGAACCAGCTCACGAAGGGAGAGTGGGCCGTTCGCGGTGTCGATCGCATCGACGAGAAGTCCCGCCGGGTCTGGTTCCACGCGGGCGGCATGGACGCCAAACAAGATCCCTATCACGTCCACTATGCCCACGTCGGCTTCGACGGCAAAGACCTCGTCCGCCTCACCGACGGCGACGGCACCCACTCGATAGCCCACTCCCCCGATGGGAAGCACCTCATCGACACCTATTCGCGCGTCGATCTCGCCCCCGTGACGGAGTTGCGGCGGGCCTCCGACGGCAAACTCGTCTGCGCCCTCGAGAAGGCCGACACGTCGGAGCTGAAGGCGACCGGGTGGAAGCCGCCCGAGCGCTTCGTCGCCAAGGGGCGCGACGGGAAGACCGACATCTGGGGCATCATCCTCCGGCCCTCGAACTTCGACCCGAAGAAGAAGTACCCCGTCATCGAGGACATCTACGCCGGCCCGCACAGCGCCTTCGTCCCGAAGCGGTTCCAGCCGCATTACCACTCGCAGACCGTCGGCGAACTCGGCTTCCTCGTCGTGAAGATCGACGGCATGGGCACGTCACACCGATCCAAGGCGTTCCACGACGTGTGCTGGAAGAACCTCGGCGACTCCGGCTTCCCCGACCGCATCGCCTGGATGAAAGCGGCCGCGAAGAAGTACCCCGAGATGGACCCGACGCGCGTCGGCATCTTCGGCGGCAGCGCCGGGGGCCAGAGTTCGACGCGCGCCCTGCTGGCGCACGGCGACTTCTACAAGGTCGCCGTCAGCGATTGCGGGTGTCACGACAACCGCGTGGACAAGATATGGTGGAACGAACTGTGGATGAGCTGGCCCATCGGCCCGCACTACCACGAGCAGTCGAACGCCACGAACGCAGGCAAACTCACGGGTAAACTCCTCCTCGTCGTCGGCGAGATGGACCGGAACGTCGATCCCGCCTGTACGATGCAACTCGTCGATGCCCTCGTGAAGGCGAACAAGGATTTCGACATGCTCGTTCTGCCGGGGGTCGGCCACGGCGCGGCGGAGACGCCGTATGGCCAGCGCCGGCGGCAGGATTATTTCGTGAGGCACCTACTGGGCGTGGAGCCGCGACGGTGATAGTACCATAGCAAGGGAGGGGATCACGAGGAGCCGTCGAGAAGACCCCACCCCCTCCGAGTGACTCACGAGGTCCGTCATGACCCCCTTGAAGATTCGCGGCGCTTGCCCGCACGATTGCCCGGACACCTGCGGGGTCGTCACGACCGTCGAGAACGGCACCGCCGTCGATTTTCGCGGCGACCCGGACAACCCGGTCACGCGCGGCTGGCTCTGCGCCAAGGTTCGGCCCTACCTCGATCATGTGTATCACCCCGACCGGCTCCTGCACCCGATGGCGCGCGTCGGAGCGAAGGGCGGTGGGCGGTGGCGGCGGGTCTCCTGGGACGAGGCGCTCGAGACGATCCGCTCGCGCTGGCAAGCGATCATCGCCAAGTTCGGGGCCGAGGCGATCCTGCCGTACAGCTACAGCGGCACGCTCGGCATGGTGCAGATGGTTGTCTCGTCGGGCCGATTCTGGAATCGACTCGGGGCGAGTACCCTCGACCGCGCGATCTGCGGGGCGGCGGCGGAGACGGCCGTCGAGGCCATGATCGGCAAGCGCTGTAGCGCCCCGTATGCCGACGTGATCCATAGTAAACTCGTCATCCTCTGGGGACACAACCCCCACTCGACCGCGCCGCACTTCATGCCCTGGCTGCGCCACGCCCAGCGCCTCGGCTGCCGGGTCGTCGTCATCGACCCGCGCCGGACGCCCAGCGCCAACGGCGCGACGCACCTCGCCCTGCGGCCCGGCACCGACGGCGTCCTCGCGATGGGCCTCGCCCGCCTCCTCGTCGAGGCGGGACGACACGACGAAGCCTGGCTCTCGGCCCACGCGCTCGGCTGGCCCGGATTCCGCGAGCGCCTCGCGGATTTCCCCCTTGATCGCGTCAGCGAACAGACCGGCGTCCCTGCGGACCAGATCGCCGACCTCGCCCGGCTCTACGGCGACACCCGCCCCGGCCTCATCAAGATGGCCGACGGCGTGAATCGCAACTTCAACGGCGGGGAGAACGTCCGTGCCCTCCTCGCGCTGCCCGCACTCACGGGCCAGTACGGCACGCGCGGCGGCGGCCTGTCGTACAGCACATCGGGCTACGTCCAGTGGAACGCCGAGGCGGTCCACAAGCGTTCGCAGTGCCCGCCCCCCGGCCGGTCCATCAACATGAACCGCCTCGGGGCTGCCCTCCTGGGCGAGGCGACAGACCCGCCGATCCAGTCGCTCTTCGTCTTCGGGGCGAACCCGGCCACGTCCACGGTCAACGCCGGCAGAGTCGTCGAGGGCATGAAGCGTGAGGACTTGTTCACCGTCGTCCACGACCTCTTCATGACCGACACCGCCGACCTGGCCGACCTCGTCCTGCCCGCGACTTCGCAACTCGAGCAGACGGACCTGCACAAGGCGTATGGCACGACACAGTTGACGTACAACACCCAGGCCATCGCACCGCTCGGCGAGAGCAAGAGCAACTGGGAGTTAATGGGCCTCTTGGCCCGCGCGATGGGCTTCGACGAGCCGTGGTTGCACCAGTCCGCCGACGAGGTCATCGACGAGGTGCTTGCCGCGACGGCCCGCGACGACCCCCATTTCGAGGGGGTCACGGCGGCCCGCCTCCGCGCCGAGGGCCACGTCGCGCTTTCGATCCCCGACCAGCCCCCCTTTGCCGGGGGCCGATTCCCGACTGCATCCGGCAAGTTCGAGTTCCACTCCGAGAGGCTCGCCCGGATGGGCCACGACCCGTTGCCGGGCCGATTCCGCGACCTCGTGGACGACGCCGCAGGCGACGACGCCTTGACACTCGTGACGGGGGCGTCGCACCATTTCGTCTCGAGCAGCCTGGCCAGTCAGGCGAACCTGTTGAAGAACGCGGGCACGCCGTTCGTCGAGATCCACCCCGACGACGCGCGAAAACGCGGCATCGCCGACGGCGACGAAGTCGTCCTCGGCAACGCGCGCGGCGAGTGTCGATTGCGAGCCGTGGTGACGGACGCCGTCCGCCCCGGCGTCGTGGGTTCCCCGAAGGGTCGGTGGGCGAATCTCTCCGGCGGACGCAACGTCAACTGGCTGACGACCGACACCCTCGCCGATATGGCAGGGCAGGCGAGCTACCACAGCTCGCGCGTCTGGGTGCGTCGAGGGGACAGGAGGACGGCCGGAGAGGTATCACGGTTAGCGAAAGAAATCTTCATCGCTTCTCCCAGTTGCGGATGATGCGACCGATCCAGTCGACGCCGGCTTCGCCGCCGAGGCCGCCCGCGAGGAGGCCGACGAGCGTGCAGCCGAGGAGGAGCGAGCGATTCACGACTCTGCCCAGGAAGGGAACTTTGCTCAGGATCAGGATGGCGAGGAGGAACCCCAGCAGGCCACCCCCGCCGCCGTAGACGACCCATTCGACGAGCCAATCGAGCGCGGAGCGATACCGGGAGTTGCCATCATCGACCTTCGGCACGCGAACGCGCCAGGTGCAAGAACAGACGAGGCGCTCGCCGATGCGCGAGTCGGCGACGAGGTAGGCCCGGTTGCAGTACCAGCAGCGGAAGCGGATCATGCGCGATTCCGTTACAGCCCCAGGCGTTTTCGCGCTTCGGTGGGGTCGAGGGCCGTCATCGCCTCGATGGCCCGCGTGCGGGTGAGGCGATCGCGGTCGTCGAGTCGGGGCGTGAGGAAATTCCGCAGGCGATCCGGCACCGCCTTACCTAGAGCGACGCACGCGGTCGCGGCCTCGAGGCGGTCGCTCGTGCGGCGTGATCGTAGCATGCCGGAGAGTGTCGTCAGCGCGGCCTTGTTCGTCTCGATGCGGTAGAGGGCGAGCGCCGCCTTGCCCCGCACCGCGTCATCCACCTCGAGCAGTGGGAGGAGTTTGGGAGAGATGCTGACCGCGTCGGGGCCGATCTCCCCGAGGGTGTCGAAGGCCGCACGTCGGATCACCTCGTCGCCCGGCGCGAGGGCCAGTTCCACTAGTCCCTCCAGGGCGGCGGCTCGCCGATCGATGCGCCACAGCGCGCGGCACGCGGCGAGGCGGATCGACGGCTCGGCGTGGCGGAGGCTCTGCGTCACGGCGGGGAGGGCGAACGCCCCGCTCGACCCCATCGCGGCGAGGGACTCCAGCGCTTTCCGGCGGGTGTCGAGGTCTCGGCTCTGTGCCCGGTCACGCAACTCGGGACCGCCGGTCCCTGGGGGTTGCTTCGGGGGTGTGCCGGGTTGGTTCTCGCGTAGCGCGGCGACGGCGGCTGCCGCGACGTTTTGCGCCGAGTCACTCGTTGCCTTGTTCAGGGCGGCTTCGACGGGACGCGACAGCGGCGCGATGCGTCCGAGTGTCTTCGCCGCTTTCGCCCGGAGGCTGCGGTCGCCCGTTTCCAACATGCCGATCAACTTCGGTTCGGCGGCGCGAGAACCGGGGCCGATGTTCGCCAGCGCGTCGAAGAGGAGATTGGTTTCGTCGTCGTTGCTCTCCAAATGGGTGACGAGTAATTCGGCGAGAGTCGCCGCCGCCTCGCGTGAGTTCGGCCCGATCGTCCCTAGCGCGCGAACGGCGTTGTGTCGCGTGGCCGACTCGGTGGACTTCAGGCCGTCTTGGAGCGCCTTCAGCGTGTTCGGAGTAGGGTCCATCTCGGCAAGCGCGTCATGGGCTTGGCGCTGGGTCGTCGCGTCGGTGTGGCCGAGCAGCTCGATGAGCGTCTCCGTCCCCTTCGGGTCGCCGCTCACGGACCACAGGGCGAACGCCGCCTCGATTTTTGTTCTCGCGTCCGCCTCCTCAAGGGCTTGGCCGAGGCGATCCGTAGCGTTCTGCGCCCCGTTGCCGAGTCGTCCCAACACCCGGCAGGCTCCGCGCCGAACGTCGGCGTTCTTTGCATCGAGCAGGTGTACCATCGCGTCGCAGACGGCCTTGGCCGATGCCCCCCGCGCCGACCCGAGGGCGGTGCCGAGGGTCTCCCGGCGAGCCGCGTCTCGCTCGAACGCCTCGAGCAAAGGGGCGAGGCCAGGCCCAGCCATGCGAACGAGGGACATCCCGGCGGCGCTCGCTGAGGCCGGGTCCGCGAGGCAGCCGACCAGGAAATCGAGCGCGGCGGATGGCACGACGGGCATTCGTCCCAGCGCCGTGGCTGCGTCTCGCTTTTGCTCGCCGGGGCCGGATTTGGCGACATTTAAGATCGCGGATGTCGCCGATGGGCCGATACGAACGAGTGCGTCGATCGCGTGGTCCGAGCGCAAGTTCTTCTGGCCGAGCGCCTCGGCGAGGGACGGGGCGGACCCGACGCCGATGGCGACCAAGGCGTCGGCGGGGGGACAGGGGACACCAACACCGTATTCGTTCAGGCACGCAACGAGTTCGGGGCAGGCCGGGGTCGCGCGCGGTCCCAGCTCGGAGAGGTCGCCCGCTGCGCGGTCGCGGGTCGCGGGCCGAGCGAGTTCTTCGCGCAGCCGCTTCAGGGTCGCGGCGAGATCGCGGTAGACGACGACCTCGACCCGACCGACCTCTTCTGTCGCGTGCAGGGTCGCCCAGCGCCGACCGTCTGCCGCCGTGGCCTCGACCTGGAGGGAGAAGGTCGCCTCCGACTCGCCCTCGCCGAGTTGCACCTCGTCGGCGCGGACGCCCGGCGGAAGGTCGGCGAACCTCAGCCGGACCTGTCCCGGTTCGAGACGGCGGACTGTAAAATGAACCTTGGCGGACTGCCCCGCCTCGACGACGACGCGCTCGGTTACGGAAACGACTTCGACGCGAGCCGATGGGGAAGTGTTGATCGGCTCGTCTGCGTCGGCACTTCGCGTGGCCCACCAAACGCCCCCCGCGCCGAGGACTCCGACGAGGACCAGGCTGACGAGAACGGCGATCCGCTTCGGCCACCGGGAGGCTGGTTTCTCTGGCCCGACATAGATTCGGGTCGTGACCTCCGCCGGATGGGTCGGGCCGTAGGGCAACGGTTCGCGGACGGTCGCCTGGTAGGAGTTCTCCGACGGGAGTTCGATGTCGAAGTCTTCTGTCGAATAGCCGACTTCTGGGCCGAAAGACTTGCCGGACCCGACCTGGAATAGCGCCGAGACGAACGCCTCGCAGGTCGGCCATCGCCTGCCGGGATCCTTGGCGAGCGCACGTCCGACGACGTTCCGGTCGTTCTCGGGAAGCATCGACAGGTCGGGAGCCTTATCGGTGTGGCCGCGCATGACCTCGGCGGGGGAGCCGACGAACGGCAACTTCCCGCCGACGAGCTGGACGTACATGACGGCGAGACTGTACTGGTCGGAGGTGCGCGTCGTTTGGCCGCAGAAGAACTCCGGCGGCGCGAAGGCGGGCGTCATCGCGCCGCTGTGGGGACTGGTAGCCGCGTTTTCGAGGACGCGGGCGAGGCCGAAGTCGCCGATCTTCACGCCGGTGCCGACGAGGAAGATGTTCTGGGGCTTGATGTCGCGGTGGATGATGGAGGGCTTGGCGATGCCATCGAGTGTGGTGCCCGCCTCGTTGAGGTAGTCGAGACCGCACGCGATTTGGGCCATCCAGCCGAGGACATCCGCTCGCGGCAGGGCGGCCTTGTGGGAGGTCATCGTCTCTCTGAGGAGGTCCGCGAGGGTGCCGTGGCCGCGCTCCATGACGAGGATGAGCCGGCCGCCCGCGACGTGGAAGCCGTATACCTCGAGGAGGGACGGGTGGCGGAGGACGGGCAGCATCTGGAGCGAGCGCAGATCCGGCTCGGCGAGTTGTTCCGCGAGCGGTACGAGCTTGAGGGCCACGGCCACGTTGTTCGGCCCGACAGCGTCCCACACCTCGCCGTAGCCGCCCTTACCCAGGATGGCGCGGAGGCGATAGCCGGGGATGAGTTCCAGGCCCGGCTCGGGATGGATCGTCGAGGATGGCATGGCGATCACCTATCGGATGCGGAGGGTACGATACAAGGAGTGTATTCGCCACAGTCGGCGAGAGCCAGTGGGCGATTCCACGAACCGTTCTCGCGTCCAATCTACTACAATGGATAGAATCGCCCCTGGACAACCGTCAGGACTTCGCCTCGAGCTGGTGATGCCGTGCAGTCCGAAGACGTTCAGCTTCCCCATCTGGAAACCTTCTCGAAGGCTGCGGAGTCGAGCAGCTTCACCAAGGCGGCGAAGGCACTCGGGCTAACGCAGGCGGCGGTGAGCCAACGCATTCAGGCCCTCGAAAAGACCCTCTGCAAGAGCCTCTTCCACCGTCGAGGGGGTCGTGTGATGCTGACCGAAGCGGGGCAGACGCTCTACGCCCACGCCCAACGGATCCTCGGCATCCATCGGGAAGCTCGCCGGGAGATTACGGAACACGATGCCCCGGTCGCGGGGGAACTGCTGATCGCCTCCAGTTCGATCCCCGGCGAACACCTGCTTCCGGCCCTGCTCTCGGTCTTTGGGCAGCGACACCCGCATATTCACGTTCGTGCCTCCGTCAGTGACAGCGTGGAGGCGATTGGACAAGTAGAACGGGGAGAAGTCAGCCTTGGGCTGGTGGGTAGGAAAGTAGAGAAGCCGCATCTGGAATACCGCTTCCTCGTCAGCGACCGCATGGTGTTGGTCGTGCCGCCCGGCCACGCCCTGAGCAAGCGAAAGAAGCTTACGCTGGGGCAGCTGATCCCCCACCCGCTCATCTTACGGGAGTCAGGGTCCGGGCTGCGTCACTGCTTCGAGAAGTCCTTCGAGCGAGCGGGACGGTCGCTCGCCGGACTCCGGGTTGCCCTCGAACTCGGCAGCAATGAGGCGATCAAAGAGGCGGTCCTACAGGGCGTCGGGGTAGCGATCCTGTCCAACTACGCCGTCCAAAAGGAACTCCGGGCGGGTCGGCTACACGCCCTCGAAGTCAGCGATCTGCACTGCGACCGGGATATGTTCCTCGTGCTAGACAAGCGGCGGGTGCTACCCCTCCCGGCCCGGTCGTTCCTGATCTTCCTCGAAACCAGTCCCCTCCCCGATCCCGGCCCATAAGCACAGCTTATCACCTTGTCGTGTGGTATCAGGGATGCCCTGTAACACGCTCGTCTCGATGTCGATATCGTGATAAGCAACGCCCGGCCCGAAAGGGCCGGGCAAAAGAACAATACGGTTGAACGGAGGAGGTAGTCATCCCAATACAGCCAGAACTTCTTGCGATGACTGCGCCACCACTGGAAGATTACTTCCTCGCAAGACGAGCAGTCCCGCTCGTCTTGCTGGCGCTGTTCTGGTGCTGGGAAACGTGGCGACCATTCTTCGGTCAGCGAGAGGGCCGGTTCCGGCACGCGGGACGCAACCTCGTCGTCGCCGTGTTCAACACGATCCTTCTGGGGCTGGTGTTCGGCTCCGTAACGATGCTGGTGGCGGAGTGGACCGAGCAGCATCAGTTCGGCTTGTTGAACCGTCTCGGCCTCGCCGCGCCGTTCCGCTTCATGCTTGCACTGG
>JANXSH010000252.1 GCA_025356615.1 Planctomycetia bacterium
CCAATATCCCGCTCGTATTGAAGACCACCGCCGACTTCTTGAAGCGCCTCGGCGCCCGCCCCTTCCTCATCCCCGCGATGGGCAGCCACGGCGGCGGCACCGCCGAGGGCCAGCGAAAGATCATCGAGAGTTACGGCATCACCGAGGAGTTCGTCGGCGTGCCGATCCGCGCCTCGATGGACACCGTCCAGGTCGGCACCGCCGGCGATGGCTTCCCGGTCTACCTCGACAAGTACGCCTCCGAAGCCGATCATATCGCCGTCGTCGGCCGGATCAAGCCGCACACGGGGTTTCACGGCCCCATCGAGAGCGGCCTGTTGAAGATGATGATGATCGGACTCGGCAAGCACACCGGGGCGCTGATGTACCATCGCATCCTGCTCGAGCAGCCCTGGGAGGCCACCGTCCGCAGCGTCGCCAAGACGATGATGGCCACGGGCAAGATCGCCTTCGGGGTCGGCATCGTCGAGAGCAGCTACGACGAGACGGCCCTCATCGAGGCGGTCGCGCCCGAGGATTTCGAGCGCCGCGAGGAGGCGCTCCTCGTCCAGGCCCGCGCGATGCTGCCCCGCCTTCCGATCCGCCAGGCCGACCTGCTCATCGTCGATCGCATCGGCAAGGACATCTCCGGCTCGGGCATCGACACGAACGTCGTCGGCCGGAAGCGCGCCTTCCGCGACATGCCGATCCCCGCAGGCATCCCGGTCATGCGCTTCATCTTTATCCGCGGCCTGACGCCGAACACCCACGGCAACGCGACGGGCATCGGCCTCGCCGACTTCACCCGGACCGACCTCGTCAAGGCGATGAACTACCGCGCCACGGTCATCAACTGCCTGACCGCCGGGTATCCCGAGGGCGCGTTCCTGCCCGTCCACTTCGACACCGACCGCGAAGTCCTCGATGCGGCCCTGGCCATCCTCGGCTCGCGCTCCCCGGAACAGGCCCGCATCCTTCGCATTCCCGACACGCTGCACCTCGAGGAGATCGAGGTGAGCGAGCCGGTCCTCCAGGAGCCGGACCCGCAGACGACCTATTCGCCGATCAGTCGGACCGCGCCGCTGGAGTTCGACGCCAGGGGCGACCTGCTGCCACTGTAGCTGTCCGCTCGGACCACCCCATCGCGATAACCGCGCCAGCCGCTACTCTCGGCGCGGACGCCGCATATTCGCGCCTTTTCCCCAATTGCCCCGATCTCTCGAGACTTGCATTAACCTTGAAACCGTTTACAATCGATGAGAGGAAATGCAAGGATGCGTCCGTTCGTCGTGCAGGAGCCTTCTCCTTTCTCACTCTGGAAACGACCCCCCGGCGGGCCAAGTCATGCAGCAATACCTGACGCTCGAAGAAGCGGCGAAGATGCTCCTGCTCTCCGTCGATCAACTGCGCGAGATGGCGAGAAAGAAGACGGTCCGAGCCTTCCAGGATCGCGGAAGTTGGCGTTTCCGCCTCCAGGATGTCGAGGAATTGGCGCGCAAACGGGGCATCAATAGCGACCCCGAAGTTCGTCTCGGCGACAGCAAGAAGGCCAGAGATCGCGACGAGGACGACGAAGTGCCTCTTGGTAGGGAAAAATCCTCCCAAGCCTCGCGCAGTGGCAAAACCAAGGGACCATCGTCGCCCAAGCCCGGCAGCGATAGCGACGTGCGCCTCGTCCTCGACGAAGATGTCCAACTCATGATGGACGCTGGCGGAAAAGCCGAGCCGGCCCCCAAGTCAGGCCCGCGCTCTCCCAAGGGAGACAAGCGTAAGAGCAAGATCGATAGCTCCGACAGCGGCGTCCGACTCACCGGAACTGACGAACCGAGCGACAGTGACGTGCAGATCATTCCGTCGGACAAGGACTCCGGTGCGAAGAAGAAGGCGAAGAGCCATTCCGACAGCGACATTCGCCTCGACGACCTCCCGTCGAGCGGCAAGAAGGGCCGCGAGTCCAACATCATCACCGAGGAGATCGACCTCGACGCCGAGGAGGCCCGCCTCGCGGAGAAGAGCAAGAAAAAGGGCAAGGACGGCGGGAAGGGCCGCCCCGCCACCATGATGGCGAACAAGTCCCTGCTGCCGACCCAGTCCCCGTTCGAGATCAGCGAGCCGGACCTCGAACTCGACAAACCCTCGGGCAAGGTTCCCAAGTCCAAGAAGAAGCCCGAAAAGGACAGCTCGAGCGATTTCGAGTTGATCGCCTTCGACGCCAGCAAATCCCCCATCGAACTCGGTAGCGGCGAAATCCCGGTGTTGAACGGCAACGAGGAGGTCAACCTCGGTAGCGAGGTCGCGGGTGGGCACGGGGGCAACAGCGGAATCAACCTCGACGACCCCGCCGACGGCGGCATCTCGCTCGAGTCGGGCGGCAGCGACGAGATGACCTTCGACCTCGGCCTCGACGAAAACCCGGCACCCGGCGGTAAGTCGTCGAAAGTCGATGACGACAGCAGCAGCGAGTTCGAGTTGAGCATCGACGACTCGTCCAGTGAATTGAACATCGGCGGCCCCGACGGGGACCACTCCTCGAGCGAATTCGAGTTGACGGTCGATGACTCCGACGAAGAAGGTTCGAGCGAATTCGAGCTGAGTCTCGAAGGCAGCGACGAGAGCGCCGTACTCTCCTCCGAACCCAACAGCGACAGCGAGTTCGAGCTAACCCTAGACGACGACGGTGGCCTGGCTTCCGGCGACGAGGAGGGCAAGGACATCTTCGAGGATACGAACTTCGATGTCCCGGCCTTGGACGACGACAGCGGCTCCGAGGCCGTCGCCATCGACGACGCGGACACCGACCTGGAAGGTTCGGATTTCGAGATATCCCTCGACGAAGACTCCTCGACCGACGATGGAGCTGGCAGCGAAGTCGTCAGCCTCGACGAAAACGAGGAAGCCGACGAGGGGGCCGCAACGGTCGCCCGCGCGAAGAAGAAGCCGCTCAAGAAGGGGAAGAAGAACACCGCCCTGGTCGAGGACGACGAGGTATCGCAACTCGACCTCGACATCAACGACTCCGCCCCCAAGCCGAAAGGCAAGAAGAAGCCGGTCGATGACGACGACGATGATGTCGATAGCGACGGCGAGCTTCAGCGGCCCGCAGCGGCGGCGGTGGCTTCCGACTGGGGAGCGTTCCCGGCAATCCTCCTGTTCCCGACCGTCATGGTCCTGTTCGTGGTCGGCCTCATGGGCTTCGAACTCGTCCGCGGCATGTGGGGCTATCACCGCCCCAGCCCGGTCGGCAAGCCCCTCATCGACGCGATCGCCCGGCAAGTCGATGACACCCTGCCGAAGTAAAAACTAAACGAACCACAGAGGCACAGAGGGCACAGAGGAAGACACAGAAGGAAGGCAGAATAGGGTATCGACCCGCTGTCCGTATTCACTCTCTCTTCGTTCTGTGTATTTCTCTGTGCCCTCTGTGCCTCTGTGGTTAGGTTGTTTTTAGATTCGGAAGAGCCGCTTGACGTTGTCCAGTAACAAATGCCGGGCGATGTCCAGCGCGCCTTCCTCGTTCGTCACTCCCGCGCGGACGTAGTCCTCGGCCAGGACGCGGGCGAGGATGCGGCGGTACATGTTGAACTTCGGCAGGGCGAACTCGAGTTTGTACATGTCGCTGTAGTAGCCGAGCTGCTTCGTCTTGGGAACCGCCTGGAGCCTGGCACGCAGGTCGGACATAATCGAGGCGGGGATGTTGCTGTACCACCAGTGTCCGCTCGTGATGACGTTCGGGAAGATCCAGGCGTAGCTCGCCAACTCCTGGTTGATGCCGCTGGAGAGGACCGAGACGCAGAACGGCACCGTCGGGAAGGCGTTGAACAGGTCCGCGTAGAGGATCAGCGACGTGCGGCCGTCGTAGAGGTCCTGACCCTGGTAGACGCCTTCGCCGTAGACGCGACGGTTGACGCCGATCATCAGGTCGAACGGCAAGTGGAAGTCCCGGCAAGCCTCGGCCAGCATCCAGAAGACGCCCCGCGCTCGGGCGGGTGCGGCGGCGTCGTCGCGCAGGGCGGCGTCGAGGGCCGCGTCGCTTATGGCAGCGGGCGAGAAGTCCGGCGGCAGCGAGATAGCGCAGGCCCGCGCGTCGTTGCGCGTGAAGTGCGTGAATAGCACGCCGATCGCCTTACGGAGCGAGGCGCTGTCGCCGACTTCGATCCCCGTAGCCTTGGCGAGGCGATTTCGCACGGCGGGTTGGTCGAGTCTGAAGACGAGGTCGTCGGTGCGCAGGCAGGGGATGTATCGCGTGGTATCGAATCCCGTCAGCGGGTCGTCGAACTCGTTGGTCAAAAATATCTCGCGTAGGTTGGTGCGAGCGATCACCTCGTCGGCCCATGTGGGCTGGGCCATGAGGGTCTCGGCGCGGTCGAATAGCCAATCGGCATCGCGCACCGAGAGCCGATCGCCCTGCCAGCCGAGGAACTCGCGCGCGATCTCGAGGAACCAACCATACTGGGCCGTGTTGTCGTAGCG
>JANXSH010000288.1 GCA_025356615.1 Planctomycetia bacterium
CGATATAGTCTCCTTGCCAAGTCTTTGAAAAACGTGCCCTCAGCGAAGCAGTTTGCGTCGATCCACGCTTACTGAACAAACGCTTTATCATTGTCCTGTAATCACTTACGGCTGGAAAATAACTCCTAAACCCTAGTCTGAGCTTGGCCACAACTGACAACTGACAACTGACAACTGACAACTAATTTGGTCACGGCGCTCCGGTAGCCGAGGGGATCAAAGTTACCTGAACGCCGTCCTGCATGATGCTGGTGAATGCGGACTGCATGTTGGCGATTCGGGTGGCGAAGTGGCCGGTGATGATCTTGTTCGGCGCGAGGGTCGTCGCCCCGGGTGCCTGCACGCCACTGATGGCCTCCAGCGTGGCCAGATTCTGGAGGGCGTTGGTCTTGTTCGACGATGCGTTGGACGCATTGAACAGGCTGCCGAAGGCGATGCAATTGATCGACACCGGCTTGCGAGTCGTCGAATAGCCGCCCGCAGAGAGATTGGCGCAGATTTGGGTGGCGATGGCCTGGGATTGAGCAGCCCCCGTTGCAAACGAGACGCCCGAAACCCCGGTCGGGAATTCCGTCCCGCCGGCGGACAGGTTGTTGGCATCTGCGATACGGACCCTGTAGTAACCCTGGCCCGTAGTGCTAGACACCAGCGTGGCTGCGGAACCCGTGTTGACCATACCGTCGGTCTCGAACACCAGCAGACGGCTCGACCCGTTGCGGCCTAGCCCGCCTGCGGTGCCGGCCGAGGCGTTGGCGGTGTAGCTCACGAGGGCGGGATTGGCGCTGAACTGGTTGTAGGCCAGCATGAGCGGCATCGAGTAACACGTTCCCCCGTTGGCGCGCGGGACGGTGTAGATGTCGCCGGTACTCGCGCCGGACGAGTTGTAGAGGTTGATCTCGGCATTGGTACTAATTACTTTGGGCGAGAACCACAGGGAATTGATCATGAGGCGATCATTCTTTCCCATCGGCGCGGGGGTGGTGTTGTAGTACCCCGTCGCACCCGCACTGCTCCTCGGAGAACTGAAGAAGATGAGCGACACGTTGTCGTTGGGGTGATTGACCAGGATGTCTTTCAGCGCCGCCTGGATGCCGAGTTTGGTCTGATAGGTGGGCGCTTCGGAGACGGTGCCCGGCCACCACAGGCGCGGCCCATTATTGTTGCTGGGATCCGAGGCGTTGTAGTTGCCCAGGTAATCCACCATCGTGAGAGGCCCGAACCAGCACCGCAACAGGGGACGTTGCGGGTTGTCCAGGTAGTTGATGTAGGTGGTGGTTGGCCAACTGCCCGGCTGTCCCGAAGTACTCACCGTACCCCAGGAGAAGTCCAGCCCGTAGCCGTTCTTGCCGCTCACGTTCGAGTACGTCGGGTTCGCTCCCGACCCGCCGGTCTGCTGCACGCCCAGAACCTCGTCGATGTATTCCTTCCAGAAGCGCTGGTTCGGGTCGGGGGGCGGGAAGGTGGCGATGTTGATCGTGGACGGGATGGCCGTGTAGTAGACGATGCCCCCGGCGCGGAGTTGGTTGGGGAAGGCGTTTGGCCCACAGTTCTTGATCCAGTCCAGTATCGCGGTGTAGTTGATGAGGTACGTCGCATTCGAAGGGACTTGCATCGAGCCACCAGACCACAGCTTGGAATCGTCCATGAGGGGTGCGCCGGCGGTGGTCGTGAAGAAGCGTGCCCGCCAGTCGCACGGCACGGCGTTGCCCGAACCGTCCTTGGGCATACCGGGGCCGCCGTTGCGGTTGAACAGCCGCATGATCTGCAAATATTGAGAGTCGGTAGTGCCGAGCGTGGTGTCGGCCCCAGGGTCGTTGCCCGGCTCGTAGACGTTCGCCGTGAGGTAGCTGCTCAGCGTCGAGGAACTCCACGCGGTCCAGAGACTGCTCGCGGCCGGCGTCGTCCCGACGGTCGCCGCGATGTTCGTGGATCCCGCCGTGTACAAGCCGTAGAGCGCCGGGGCGGTCAGCAGGCCAGCCGACGAGGCCAGGGCGACGGTCATCGTCGTCGTGCCGCTGACCGCTGTCGTCGAGTTCACGCCGCGCACCACGGTCCACGTTTTCGACCCGCCGCCGCCGACTGCCGTCACGGTCATCTGCTCCGGCGTCGTGAGCGAGCCGCCCGCCACGTTGCCGACCATGATCTGGAACGGGACAGCGCCTGTCGGGAAACCGGTGATCGCGTTGACCGTGATGCTCGTCGCCCCCGTGGTGAAGGTCGCCGACGGGGTCGTTGTAACCGCCGGGAGAAAGCCGGTGCCGTCCTGCTTTCGCGTCACCGTCCAGCCGACCGTCCCGTTGCTCGCCGCCGAGACGGCCGTCACCTTGACGATCTCCGGTGTCCCGGTGAAAGAACTGCCGGATACGGTGCCGATCATGGCCTTGAACGGCAGGGTCGTCGGGAAGTTGACGGCGAGAGTGGCCGGCACCCGGATCGTGACCGGGTCGGTGGCGTTGATGATCGCCGTCGTGCCCAGGACCGACGTGTTGGCGAAGTCTAAGGTCGTGTAGCCAAAATCGCTTAGGAACTGCTTGACGATATTCTGGATCTGGGTGGACGTGTAAGGGCCGGCGGTGCAGCCGATGGGGGCTGTCGTGGTCAGAGGGACGCGCGGGTCGGGCGGCCAGGTCATGAACGACTTGCCCCAGTAGCTCGGCCCCTGGGTGTAGCCGTTGAACGGGACGTTGGTATAGTCGGCTTGTGTGTTGGTGGTGGTGTTGACGACGCCTGCGGCGTAGGCCGAGTAGCCGTCCAGTTCGAACTGCCAGTCGCGGGTGGTCGTCCCGCCGAGGAATTCGCTCACGGTGTGGGCGTAGCCCGGTCCGTTATTCTTCGACACCTTCAGGGGGACATCCCCGCCGGGCGTGGTGGCGTAACTCGCCGCGGCCGCCGTGAATGCCGGCGTACTCGTGCCGAACGGAGTCGCGTCCCCGTAGAAGCCGCTGATGATGGAGGCGTTGGAGTCGGTGGTCACGACCTCGATATTGGCCGGGCCGACATCCTCGCCGCCCGAGGCTGTCTGATCCGTGCTGTAGGTAAGCAAGGAGGAGTTGCCCGAATACGCCCCGAACTGGGGGTAGACGGGATTCTGGTTCATCGAGACGGTGCGCGTGCCGGAATAAGGAAAACCCAGCAGGCTTTCGAATCGCATGGAGCCGGAGAAATCGACCACGATGGCGGTGTCGCGCGGCCGGTGCGCGGCCGTGGCCGTCGCACTGGCGTTCGTCGTCGTCATGCCGAACAGTCTGGCGAAATAGGTCGGCTGTGCCGACGTGACGGTGGCCTGGACCAAGGTCCAGTTGTCCCCCGCTTGCCCGAGCGCTGTCGAGTTGATCTTGAAGGAACTGCTCACCGTGTCGTAGTAGTAGTCGCCAACCGTAACGAACACTTGACTCGAGGCGACCGTCTGATTGAGGATCGAATTGTTGACTGCCGCAGCTGTGGCCGCCGGCCCGGCAGCGGTAAAATTGTTATTCGTGGTCGTGTCGCCGGTCAGGGTGCGTGCCCCGGCCATGGCGGCCGCGTCCGCCGTGTTCTGGCACTGGTTGCGGGCGATCATGAGGATGCCCAGATCGAGCGCCACAGCGATGAATGCGACTAACACGTTCAGGAAGATGGCCATCAAGGGGATGATCGCCCCCCGACGGCGTGTCCTGGATCGTCTTATCATTTCCCTCTCCCCGAAAGTTAGAGCTGGTCGATTAGTTGGCTTCGATCGTCATCAGGCAAGTGCCGGTCACGGTCATGCTGCCTGTCATGAAATACATTCCGGGTACGATGGGCTGATAAGTTCCAGAGATGGAGACCCCGATGACATTGCCCCAACTGGCGTTCAGCCATGATGCCCCCGTATTCACCCCCGTGATCGGATCGGCCAAGTAAACGGTGATATTCGAGGAAGGGGTGTAACCGACGTACTGCGTGGCCCCCTGACCTGCCAAATAGGTATCCACATAGGCCTGAACGCTTGCCGTGGTGTCCGTCGTGGTGTTGACGGCTGCGTAGCGAGCCCCTTCGCGGGCCGCGTTGTTCACCAGCTGTAGGGTGAAGAGGAATCGGGCGTACTCGAAGGTTGCCAAGAGGAACATGAGCATGAGCGGAGCCACGAAGGCGAATTCGACGAGCGATGCTGCCGTTCGCCGATGTTTACGCTGAGTCGACATCATCTTCTGACCTCCTGAACGGCGGTAGTTGCCGCGTTACCTCGAACGAATACTCACCCATCCCCGATTTCATGGCAGGGGGTCCGTACTCAGCAGGGGCTTCGTCGGAATCGTCGTGCTTACGGCCAAAGGGACATCAACGATCGAGTTCCAGTTCGACGTGGCGGTTATGGTGCTCGATTGGCCGATGAAATAGCTCAGCGGCGACCAAGCGACATTCGCATATGGGACAGTCACCGTAACGGTTAGCCGATCGAGCTGACTGGCGGCTGCGGTCGGGTCGTACCCCGATCCCGAGATGACTGCGGCGGCTGTGTAGGTGTAGGCCCAGCCCTGCGTAACGTTCGTGATCGTGACGGTCGCTCCCGTTGTGGAGACACCGGCCGATTGGAGTGAGAGCAATACCTTTTTCTGTAGCTCACAGGCGGTGTTTGTCGAAGGGGGAACCAGAACCAAGGGATTGTGCGGCACAGGTGCGGCAGTCATGTTGCTGCTGGAGAAAAAGCCACCCGAAGCCCCCAACCGGCCTGCCTCGCGGGCGGCGTTATCCACGAGGTTCTGTATGGAGATGTACCTCCCCACCTCCCACAATCCCATCAACAGGGTCAGGATGACGGGTGCCATCAGCGCCATCTCTGTCGCCGCGATGCCTCGTCGAGAGTGTTTGGTTCGGTGGAGCATGGAAGGAACCTCCTCGAAAACACCCGACGCCGCTCATCCCATTTCAATGGGCGACGCTTCGGGATCGTGCCGTCGAGAACGCATGGGAGAGCCGACCGAGGAATCGGTCCTGTCGAAGTCGAAATGCGAACTCAGACATCGTGATCGCAGACCGCGCCAAGACTAGCTCGCAAAATCGGCACAGTCAAATCGAAGAAATCGATTTGTCCCGTTGGGAGGGCGCGCGAAGTGGCCTCTTATCGTGGGGGAATGAATTTATCCGCAGATTTCGCAGATTGAAGACAGTCTGGAGAATCGATTGCAATTTGTCTCGCATCTGCGGATAAATACTAACGAGGCGCGGAGCATACTTTTCGGGAAGGTGTGATAGAGTAAATGGTATGCTCCTGGTCCCCCTGATGAGGTTCGTGGATGAATGCTCCCGCCGCCCTTCTCGTGATTCGCTGGCTCGTTCGGGACACCTTTCGTCAGGCCCGCGCCTCCGGTATCCTTTGGCTCATGCTGGCCATTAGTGTCCTGTCCATCGCGCTGTGTCTCAGCGTCCGAATCGAGGGGGATGTCCCCTTGACGTGGGATGGCCCCAACCGCCCAGAGGCGATCCCGCGCTCGTATGCGGACAGGGCCGCCGCCTCGGTCGCCTCGCTGGTGGCGGACGGTGCCGTCCGGTCGCAGGGTGTCTTGCGCGTGCCGGTTCCCGTCTATCCACTCGAGTACCAGCAGGTCGACGCCGCTATCCGGGGAAATGTCCCGATCATCAAGGGCCGGCTCACCCTGGCGTTCGGGGCGATCGCTGTCGATCTCTCGCGAGACCGCCTCCACGCGGTTCGGAGCATCCAGTGTGTCCTCGTCGGCTGGGTCGCCGACGCGGCCGGGCTATTACTGGCGCTCCTGTGGACCGCAGGCTTCCTTCCGGTCTTCCTCGACCCGAACGCGGTTGTGGTCCTCCTGGCCAAACCCGTCCCGCGCTGGAGCCTGCTGGCCGGCAAGTTCATCGGCGTCCTCGCGTTCGTCGGCTTCCAGGCCGTCGTGTTCGTCACGGGAACCTGGCTGGCGCTGGCGATCTCCACTGGGGTCTGGGATCCGACCTACTTCCTCTGCATCCCACTGCTGCTGACGCACTTTGCTGTCTTCTTCAGCTTCTCGGCGCTGCTGGCGGCCTTGACGCGCAGCACCGTGGTGAGCGCCTTCGGCTCGATCCTCTTCTGGTTGATTTGCTATGGCATGAACTACGGCCGGCACAAGGCCCTGGGGATCGCCGACCTGCAAAACCTGCCCCGGTCGTTCAACTTCGTCATCGAGCTGGGCTACTGGATCCTCCCGAAGCCCCTCGACTTCCACATCATTCTCGTCAAAACGCTCCAGGCGGAAGACTTCGTGACTCAGGATGTCGATACCCGTCTGCTCGTCAATCTCGGCGCATGGTTCCCCGAGCTATCGGTGCTGACCTCCGCACTGTTCGGAGTCGTTATCCTGGCTTTCGCCGCCTACGAGTTCGTGAAGGAAGATTACTGAGATGCTCGCCGAGCCGGGAGCGTGACGGTAGTTTCGAGGCTCACAGATGGTCGCTGGTTCGACCCCACCCCCCAACCCCCTCCCCTAAAAGGGAGGGGGAGCAATACCGGCCCGTGGGAGACTTCATGCCAAAAGACATGCCTCCGGCTCCCCCTCCCTTTTAGGGGAGGGGGTTGGGGGGTGGGGGGGTGGGGTCGAACCAGCGACCATCTGTGAGCCTCGAAACTACCGTCACGCTCCCGGCTCGGCGAGCATCTCAGATTTCGCTTACCGCGATACAGGCGTAAATTGCACCTCGGCCGAGTCGCCGGCGCGGACGCCGACGACGCGGAACTGTTCGACTTCCTTCCCCGCAACGCTCCATTTGGCGCGGACGGAGTATATCTCCATCTTGCCCGGAGTCAGCGGCGGGGTCTGGAACACCGCTCCCGCGCCGGGGAGTTTCTCCTTCTCGACCCACACCTCGGCACCGGCGGGGGCGACGATGCGAATCTGAGCGGACTTGCTCGCGGCGGCGGTCGGCACGGGCGTGAGGCGAAGGTCCGTCGATGGGGCCACTCCGCCCGGAGTCGCGACGACCTCGACCCCCTCGGGGGCTGTGCCCTGGCGGATCAACATCGGCAAGCCGTTCGGGCCGGGGACCGAGACGTAGGGCGTCGTCGGGTTGGGGTAGACGCGATAGATGATCGGTCTGCCGTAGGGCCGATAGGGGTAGATGCCGGCGGGGTAGGCGATCGGGTCGCGCCACCAGCTATCGGCGGACGAGAAGCTCAGGCCGTAGCTGTAGGCCGTGTTGTAGCTGTAGCCGTGACCGCCGGTGTAGGCCCCGTAGCGGAGGGCTTCGGGACCACGAGGGAAGAGTTGGGCCTCGGCCGCCGGCAGGCACGGCAAGGCGAGCAGCAGCGTGAGCGCGATCGAGCGGATCATGTCGTACCTTCATGGCGGCGTAAATCCGGGTAGGCGTCCTGACCTTGATGCCTCGTAATCCTAACGAGGCAACGCGGAGTCGATTCCAGACTCCGGGCAAGCATTGCGCACGATTCGGGTGATGGCAAGTGACGGTGGCGAGGGATTCGCGCGACGACCGCGACAGGGCGCGGCGTGGGCGATACAACCGGCCCCGTCGAGGGTGCTGCCCCGATCGGTTCCCCTCGCGCCTGTGTCCTCGGCATGAGTCGGACGCCGGTTCGACCCAACCCCCCTACCTAGGAGATCGGCGACGTACCAAGGTGTCCTCGGGCAGCAGGCGAGTTCGGAGGATCTCACTTGCGAGCGCCTTGCCGACTGCAAGTCCTTCTCGGTTGTCGCACTCGTAATGGATGCCACCGTAGATTCGGCTCCGTCCCGCCTCCTGGGCGGCTTGCCAGAACCCGGTGAACTCGCGTTGCATGCCGGTGTAGCCGTCGGAGCCGATCGTGAAGGCGATCTCGTCCGTCCCGAAGAAGCCCTCGAGGATGCCGGCAGCTGCGCCGGAGAACGTGCTGTGGCCCGAGACGTAGGACGGGAACGCGGGCGTGGTGAGAAGGGGCAGCCAATCGCGGTCGGCGTACTCGTTGTCATCGACCTCGTCGGCGGCGCGGATCGCGGTCACGGGACGCCAGAGTTTATGGCGGTACTTGCAGTCCCAGCAGACGATGGCGGCGTCGGCGAGGGCGACGTTGAGCAGCGCGAAGAGGCGGGCGTTTTCCGGCAGGGTCGTCTTCCGATCGAGGGCGACTTCCTGCGCGATCTGGTTCCAGTGGCCCGGCGGGGTGCAGGTGCCCGCCTCGTCGTTCCAGAACCAGGCGATGATGGTCTGCTCGGCGGTCCGGCTACTGCTTCGCTGGTTGCCGAGGCGCTTGACCTCGAGAAGGTCGCGGACGTACTCTTTGCTGCGCAGGGAGGGCGGCGGGGTGGCGCGAATCGCCTTCGACTTGTCGATGCCGAACGGCGTCACCTCGCCCCAACCCGGCAGGACGCCGGCGACCCGGCCCGGAGGCGTCGGACGCCACACGCCGGCGGCGAGTTCGACGCGGTGCGTGGCGACCTTGTCCGCCCCGTCGTTGCGACGCCAGGCGAGGATGCGATCGGCGACGTAGCGACCCAGGGTCAGGCCGCGCGAGCGCGACGTGCCGACGGGGGCGGCGGCGAGGGCGCGGTCGAGCGCCTTGTCGAAGCGCTGCTTTTGCTTGGGGTACAGGTCCGCGAGGATGCGTTGCCCGGCGGCGGCGACGGCGACATCGGGGTCGATCGGCTCGACGGCGCGGAGGCCGACCTTGAAACTCTTGTGCGTCTGATAGATCGTGTTGGTCGAGTCGGCGATGGCGACGTGCAGCATCGCCAGGTTGCGGGCCGCGACGGGCGGCGGGGTGCGCGCCTCGCGGATGGCGTCCAGCGCGATCTCGTTCCACACCAGCACCGCGTCGTGCCGGCGTTCCTTGACGCGCGGGGCCTGGACGAGCGTCGCCGGGGGGGCCGCCGCAGGGGCGAGACTGAGAGTCAGGAGAAGGCTGATTCCTATCATAAACGGATCCCTCACCACCGTGGACTACGGATGGATGGTCCTCTCGATTGGTGCAATATCTGTTGTAGGGTATCCTAGGGGCGAACGCCACCGTGAACCCGTAAGAATCCGCCTGCCCAAGGCATCGACTCTGCCGAAAAGAACGGTCGGAGGGGTTGGGCAGGGTGGCCCTCACCGGGCGGAGCCTGCTAACCCCCCGGCCTCGACGCTACGACCATATTTAGTGGTTCTCCGCTATTCTTGCTGAGGACGAGGTGGGGAGCGCAGGAGCCGCGCACGAAATAAGCGGTTGTCGGAGGAGCCGCGCACGAAGTAAGCGGTTTTG